>JAAZOE010000217.1 GCA_012797915.1 Candidatus Zixiibacteriota bacterium
TCCAGTTGCTCCCGCGCCCAATTCAACTCTTCGAAACCGTTATTCAGCACGCCCAGCATCTCGTTGAACACGGACCCCAGCGACCGGAACTCCGTATTCAGCACCGAAGTATCGATCGGCGTCCGGACATCGCCGGTGCGGATGCGCTTGACGGCCGCGTCAAAGGCATGCAACGGCCCGGTGATCGCCCGGTTGGTAACCCACGCGGCCGCGGCCGCGGTCAAAACGTACAAAATCCCAAAAATCAGTGCCGTCGGACTGGCCGTGTACGGTACCGAGCCGGTGGGCCGGGCGACGATCAGATGCAGCCGCCCTACGGTACCGAGCCGGTGGGCCGGGCGACGATCAGATGCAGCCGCCCTACGGTGGCCGCCTGCGAAATAATTGGCCGTTCGATGGACAGCCATGAGGAGGAGAATTCAGCCACCGTCGTGTCGGCGTCTGAACGACGATCCAGCAGGGCTCCGACCTGCGGATCGCGTGCCCGACGATAGACGCAAGTCCCGGAGGCATCATAGACAGCCAGGGCGCAGATGCCGTCGGCGGCAAATAATTTGTCGGCGAGGTCGGCGACGGCGAAACTGCCCCCGGAGGTTAAGGCGAGACCGAGGTGGCCGGCGATGAACGTTGACAGGCCGATATTTTCCTGGCGAAACCCCTGCTGCCGGGCAATCGTCGAATAGCCTCGGGCGACGACGATCACAATGGTCAGCGAAATGATCGTCATGACCGCCGCCACCAGGATGATCTGTCGTTTCAGCGACCAAGCTCTCATGGTCAGTTGTTTCCCTCTGGGGCCATATCTGCGTGTCGGAGGCACACGATAATGCCGTCCGGTACCCGGCCGTATCGAAGCCTCCCCTGCCACGCCTGCTTTATCTGCTTAGGGAAATCCCGGTTGCCGGAACTGGTCGGCGAGTCGGAACGATGTCGCAGCCGGGATTCGCCTGTATCCGTAGGTATCGGATGGTGAAGGGATAACTTAAGCGGGCGCGGGGGCCCCGCAGCCCCGCCAATAACATGTAGGACAAGCGGTTGTGAGCCCCTATCGGTACCCCCAAACGCGTAGCGCTTGCTGCATCGACGGCGGCAACGGCGCCAGTCGCCCCGGGGGAATCAATCGTTTCATCCGGGCCATGATCTTATCCCCCGCGGCGTGATCGCGGGCATTGACGTATTCCGAGGCCAGATTCAAAAAGGCCCCCAGGTAATTGGCCGCCATGGTCCGGGTGGCGTCATCGATGAATATGTCCTTGTCGGCGAAACCGCGATACGAGTAGACGTCCAACAAGTTTTTCTGGAGCAGCTCGCGATTCAGCGGGACCTCCGGAATCGGGACGATCCGCCGGCACAACCCTTCGAGGCGAAGGTACGGCTTCCAACAGGAAGGAATGGCCTCTCCCCCGGCCGCGGAAAAGCAAATCGGGCGGTTCCACTCGCCAGCTTGAACCATATGAAGCAATATCCACTCGGAAGCCATGATGTATCGGTCCGCTATCGAGGGTTTGACCGCCACTGCGATCGAGTCGGGCAGACGAATCGGGGAGGCGACGGCGAACCGGGCCGGATCGGCCGGGACCGCCACCATGATGGTGGTGTCTTGTATCGGATGCGGGGCGATGGCCGGGGAATCAGCAATCTCGGGGGGAAAGACCAATTCCGGGTCCCGCTGGCGCAGCTGAGCGACATACCAAGGGGTATTCAGGAGCCAATAATTGACCACGGTGACATCGGGCCGGACGTGTTCCACCCCCTGCAGATACCAGAGATTGAAGGTGTCGTTATCGCCGAAGGTGAACAGGATCGTTTTCTCCGGCAGGCCGGCCAGCAGGTTCCGGCCATAATCGGCGCAGAAGTAATTCCGCGACCCATCCAGGCGGAAATAATTGTCGGCCAGCTGACGAGCCGGGACGGCGATCACCAGCACGGCCGACAACAGCCCGCCGAGCGCCCGCCAGCCCGGCCCTGTCTGCATCAAAAGGATGACAATCATCGCCCCGCCATAGGCCATCCAGAGGCCGAAAATAACGTATGAGGGCATATAATGGCGGTACATCGACCGGAAGAAATCGTCGGGCACGTTGAAATAGGCAATCGCTCCGGCGCTGGTCAAGATAAACAACACCAACAGGCCGATCGCCAACCGCGCATTCCTCCTCCAGAGTCCAAACAGGCCGATCATCCCCAGAAGGGCCGGGAGGATGCCGACAATACCGGCGCCGCCGGAGGTCGGCAGGAAATTGGCGGCGAACCCATGAATGTAATCCATCACCTGCACGCCCCAGAAGGGCGCTTTGCGGGGGAGGAGATGGAACAACCATCCGCCGCCGTACTGCTGCAGAGAAACATAATCCCAAAAACGGGACAGCGTCGAGGGGTCCCCCATGTTGATCGCCGGATCGGCGAGGGCGATCGGAATCAGGTGCAGGCTGGCGGCCAAACCAAGGACCAAGCCGCCGATGGCGGCCAACCAGGACGGCGGCGACAGAAATGTCCGCGGACGGCGCAGAGCAATCCAGACGATCAGGCCGGGAAGCAACACCGCGTTGGTGCGGTGGACGCTGAAGTCGAGACCGAAAAGCATCAGAATGAGGAACAGCCACCACGCCCCGTCTTTGTCGCTGGCCCGTTTCCACCAGCGGACCATGGCCGCAACGATCAGGATGGTGAAGAAGGCCGTGAAGATATAGGGCGAGAAATAGGTCCCGTGCTGCCAGATGGTCTGGGCGAAGGCAAGGGTCAGGGCTCCCAGCGCCGCCCCGAACGCCGTCCCTCCCGGGGCGACGGATGATCCGGGCCAGACCGCCGGTGAGTCGGACTGCCGCACCAGACCGACCGCCAGAACGTAGACCAGCAGGACCGTGACGGCGGCGGTCAGGCCGGCCAGGAGATTCAGAGCGAAGGCTTTGGAGGTCGGCGCCGCCCAAACCGACGCCA
>JAAZOE010000023.1 GCA_012797915.1 Candidatus Zixiibacteriota bacterium
ACCCGGCGCGGTACGGTTCATCAGTGGCACCTACCGGCCGCACGTCGAGCTGGAGCAGAAGCTGGCGGCGTTTCACGGCCGCGAGGACTGCCTGATGACCAGTTCGGCGTATACGGCCATCATGGGGGCGATCGTCACCCTAGCCACCACCGATACGATCATCATCAGCGACGAGCTCAATCACAACTGCATCATCAACGCCATGAAACTGGCCCGGTTCAAGGAGAAGAAAGTCTACCGTCATCTGGACATGGATGATCTGGAACGGCAGATCACCGGGTCCATCGGTCAGTGCCGGACGCTTCTGGTCGTCACCGACGGCGTGTTCAGCATGCGCGGCATCTCGGCGCCCGTGGACAAGATCATGGAGATCATCGCCGGATACAACAACCATTTCGCACGCGACATCGTGCTTTTGGTCGACGATTCCCACGGGGTCGGGGCGCTGGGGCCGACCGGCCGGGGGACCGAAGAGGTGTTTGCCGCTCAGGCCGATATCCTGGTCGGGACGTTGGGCAAGGCGTTCGGAGTCAACGGCGGATATATCGTCTCAACCAGGCCGATTATCACTTATCTGCGGGAGAAGAACCCGCTGTATATTTTCACCAATCCGATCACCCCTCCTGAGGCGGCGGCCGCATTGAAGGCGGTCGAGATCGCCGATTCGGACGAGGGCCGGGCGCGGATGCGGCATATGCACGAGATGACGGCGCGTTTTACTCAGGGCCTCCTCAGGCTGGGGTACGAGACGATCGTCAGCGAGCACCCGGTGACGCCGCTTCTAGTTCGCGATACCGAGAAGACCAACCGGCTGGTGCGCCATCTGCAGGAGAACGGCATCCTGGCCACGGGGATCAACTATCCGATCGTGCCCAAGGGGGACGAGCTGATCCGGTTCCAGGTTTGCGCCGACCACACGCCGTACGATATCGACTATGTGCTGAGCGTGCTGGCGTCGTTTCCCCGCGATTAACCTATGGTGTCCCGCCGGTGGCCCACCATTTATGGTGGGGTGGCCACGGAATGAACCCAAAACGAACCCGATTTTTGGCTTGGTCGGGCCGGAAGGCGAGGCGGCGTAAACGGTCTATATTTTAACCGGATATGCTGGTTTTGCCATGTCGAAAATGGGTTCGTTTGCCTAAAAACAGGGGGCCCCATGTCCATTACCTGTTGGCCTCTATTCCTGCCGTCCCGGCCCGCGATACAAGGAAGCATAGAAACGGAGGGCAGATTCTGCAATCACATTCTGACAAGACATAGGAAGATGTGATATTGGTATGCGGGTGACAGGGGAATTCGGAGAATGGTGGGGACCCAGCGCGCCGTCGGCGTAAAGGGCGATCAGCAGGACACAGCGTTTAGGAATCCCACCGCGAGCGGCGGGGCACCAAGCACCCTCACCTCCGGCCCCTCTTCCAGAGGGAAAGGGGGGCGGAGAGGAATAAATGTTGGAGACCCGGACAAATGTCCGGGCCACCCGCCGCTCGCCGGACTCGGAATCCTTGGCGCACTCCCACAGCAAGCTGTGGGTTACCGGTTGAAATCACCGGGCATTCAAGAAATTGATTATAGCCCTCAATTCGTTATGAATTTGATGCATCTCGGCTTCCAAATCTTGAATCCCTTGGGCAAGGTTTGCAAGCCCCGCATAGAGATTATGCTTCTCAGGGGCTTTGTGTACATCGACAAAGAGCCGATTATTCTCATGGAAACACTCTATTGCCTTGTGTAAGCTCATAGATGGTTGCTCCTTTCTGAGACTTGCATCGATTCTAAAAAGTCATTTTATAGCTCCAAACCAGAAGGAGGGATAGGAAATATATAATTGTCCCAACGCCAATGATTATTAAAAAGGCCATCAAGCGTTGAATCCAGAGGGGGTATTGCCTCACCGGCAGGACATTGATGATTTAAGCGTAGCCATCATCGAACTTAATTTCGAAAGGAATATCAACAAAACCGGCTGATTCCATATAGGCGATTGTAACCTGTTCTCCGGGAACCAGTGCATTGAAGAAGACATCCTTGCCTCCGTTAGGAAGATCCTTAACTGAATACTCAATACTCGGTGGTATGACTTGAAATAATTTGGGGAGTCTCTCATGGCATACGTGGACATTATTGGCCTTTAACTTTCCTATATTATTTATTACTACTGTATAGAATATGATACTAAGATTATCCGGCAAATTGAAGGGTGCTGAACCGCTAACGTATGCTGTCAATTTTGGTCGCCGTTCAAGGATTCGTCGCACAAACGCCGTTCCTAATACGCCAATAATGGCGGTAAGTATGGGCAAAATTGGACTTGTTGAGGTGGACATATATTTGCCTCCATTAAACTAACTGAATTGTATCCAAATCTCCAAAAGCCGTATTAAGGGCCAACCCACAATTGATATTATCGGTCGCGTTGTGCCGGAACGCGGCCCAAAAAGCGAAATTCGCCTTAGCCTTCCAACTCAAGCTCAACGATGGGGGTTTCCGTGTCGCACTGGGCGCCCTCGGCGTAGTTGACCGCCTTCACCTTCCCCTTGGCGTGGGCGACGATGATGTTCTCCATCTTCATCGCCTCAACAATAACCAAATGCTGTTTCGGCTCGACCATATCGCCGACACCGACCAATATCTTGACCACCTTGCCCGGCATGGGGGCGAGGACTTTCGACGGGTCGGTCAGGGCGGCATGCCCTCCGCCGCTGCCGCCAATGGCATCGGAGGGTTTGGCGAATTCAAAGAGGAGGCCATCGATGTCGACATAGGTCTTATCGCCGTTGATGGCGGCGTGGATTTCTTTCTGGCTTGCCCCATCACGCAAAAGCAGACGACCATCGGCGGTGTATTCGATCTGTAAACTCGAACCGCTTCCGGCAATGGTGGCGATGCGGTTGTCCTTGAAGTCGACCGTCTTGGTCTCGCCTTTATACACGAATTCGTACATCATTTTATCTTTTCCCCTATCCGCCAGGCGCCCATCGTCAGCCAGGGATTGTAGGCCGCCTCGACTTTCCCGCCCACCGCGCCGACCGGCCGTTTGCCGTTGGCGTTGACCGCGGCGGCCGCGGCCAGGGCCAAATCGAGATGCGGTTCGGTCGGT
>JAAZOE010000218.1 GCA_012797915.1 Candidatus Zixiibacteriota bacterium
ATACCTACCATCTCTATCTCCGGCCCGGCGTCGATGTGATCGAGCGAATGGGACGAATCCATACATTCGCATCCTGGCCGAAAGCGCTCTTGTCCGATTCCGGCGGGTATCAGGTGTTTTCCCATCACGGCAAGACCAAAATCACCGATGACGGCGTCCGGTTTCAGTCGCATATCGATGGTTCCTATCATGATTTCACGCCCGAAAAGGTGATCGAAATCCAGCGTCGGCTGGGGCCGGATATCATCATGTCGTTCGATGAATGCGTCCCGTATCCGGCCACGCACGATGAGGCTCTCCGGGGTGTCGACCGGACGACCCGCTGGGCCGCGCGGGGGGTGGAAGCGTTCGACCGTCTCGACAATGAGGGAACATATCCTTCGCAACTCCTCCACGGCATCGTACAGGGATCGGTGTATGACGACCTGCGGCGGAAATCGGCGGAGGAATTGCTGGCGTTTGATTTTCCGGGGTATTCCATCGGCGGGTTGTCGGTCGGGGAGCCGAAAGAAGAGATGGCCCGGATGCTGGATGTTACTCTGCCGTACCTGCCGACCGACCGGCAGCGGTATCTGATGGGGGTGGGCTATCCGGAAGATATCCTGATGGCGGTGGAAAAAGGGGTCGATATGTTCGACTGCGTTCTGCCGACCCGCAACGCCCGCACGGGGCTGGTGTTTACCTCGTTCGGCCAGTATAATTTCCGCAATGCCGCCGCCGCCGATGACGACCGCCCGCTGGACCCGGACTGTTCCTGTCCGGTTTGCCGCCGGTACAGCCGCGGATATATCCGTCATCTGTACGGCGTCAATGAAATCACCGCCCATCGGCTGGCGACCTATCATTCGGTTCATTTTTTTATCAAACTGATGGGAGGTATTCGACAGGCGATTAGCGAGAATCGTTTTGCCGCTTTCAAGCGGGATTTGCTGACCCGCTACGTTTCTTCCCGTCCGGAAACATCCGCTTGAGGCCTAGCGGCCGGCAAACGACCGGCTTGTGCCTCGGGTACTCATTCGCCTCCATTGACTTACGCGGGCCGCGCAGGCGGTAAACGGCGGAAAAATGTTGCCGGAATTTCCCCTAAAGCGTTTGACATGCACAGGGTTTGGAGTATATATTGGCCGTTCCGGCCGGAGATGGTGAATCATATCACGCACGGTTGGATCATTACAGAAGCTGAACATATTGTTCGGCAAGTAGTTAGGGAGCCTCGAGTGAAGGTCGCCGGCATCTGCGGCTGCATCCGGATGGGGTGGAGTCCAGTTGGATCGGCCGGTGACGGAGACGGATATATATGGTCATCAAACTTACATTGACGGCGGGCTGGGATCGATTCCTGGTTCGCTTCATCTGGAATGCCTCGGCGATTTAGGATGCGGAATATCCCGGAATCCGAACGTTGACAACAAATCTGAAATCGACATGACCATGGAGTAGCGATATGGCACGCAGAAAAATCATCATTATGGGAGCCGCCGGACGGGACTTCCATAATTTCAACACTCTGTATCGCGACAACGCCAACTATGACGTCGTCGCTTTTACCGCGACCCAAATCCCGGATATCGCCGGGCGGAAATATCCGGCCGTGCTGGCCGGCAAGCTGTACCCGAAGGGGATTCCGATCCACGACGAGAAAGATCTCCTCGCCCTGATTGCCAAGCACAAAGTGGACGACGTGGTCTTTTCCTATTCCGACGTCACCTTCGACTACCTGATGACCAAAGGTTCGGAAGTGATCGCCGCCGGGGCCGCCTTTTCGATCGCCGGCAGCACCCCCACGATGCTGAAAAGCAAGAAGCCGGTGGTGGCGGTCTGCGCCTCCCGGACCGGCTGCGGCAAGTCGCAAACGACCCGCCGGGTCTGCCAGATTCTCCAGCAACTCGGCAAGAAGGTGGTCGCGATCCGTCATCCCATGCCGTACGGCGACCTGGCCAAGCAGGCCTGCCAGCGGTTCGCCACCTATGCCGATCTGGACAAGCATGAGTGCACGATCGAGGAACGGGAAGAGTATGAACCCCATATCGACCGCGGCGTGGTCGTTTACGCCGGGGTGGATTATGAGATGATTCTCCGCCAGGCCGAGAAAGAGGCCGACGTGATTATCTGGGACGGCGGCAACAACGACATGTCGTTTTATAAGCCCGACGTCTATATCACGGTGGTCGATCCGCATCGGCCGGGGCACGAACTGGCCTACTATCCCGGCTTCACCAACGTCCTGCTGGCCGATATCGTCGTCATTAACAAGATCGATTCGGCGCATCCCGAGGACGTGGAGACGGTGCGGGCCAACGTGCGCATGGTCAACCCCAAGGCGGTCATCGTCGACGCCGCCAGTCCGCTGACGGTGGACAACGCCCAATCCATCTTGGGCAAGAAAGTCCTAGTGGTCGAGGACGGCCCGACGCTCACCCATGGCGAGATGACCTACGGCGCCGGGGTGGTGGCGGCCGAGAAATACGGTTGCGCCGAACTGGTCGATCCGCGGCCGTACACGGTGGGGACCATCACCAAAACGTTCGAGAAGTATACCGAAATCGGGACGTTGCTTCCGGCGATGGGGTATTCCGGCCAGCAGGTGAAGGACCTCGAGAAAACCATCAACGCGGTCAAGTGCGACCTGGTCATCATCGGGACCCCGATTGATCTGCGCCGGGTGCTGACGGTGAAACATCCGATGGTGCGGGTCATGTACGACCTGCAGGAAATCGGCCATCCCGACCTATATGAACTGCTGGCGGCGAAATTCAAGACGCCGGGCAGGAAGAAATAGCGGTTATGGCTGCGACCGGACAAAACCGCCGGCGGGCGGTGGTCGCCCTGGGGGGCAACGCCATCACGGTCAAGCACCTCGAGGACACGATTGCCAATCAGTTCGCCAATACCCGCCGGTCGTTGACGTCGATCGTGGAACTGGCCCGCCAGGGGTATGATCTCTGCATCACCCACGGCAACGGGCCGCAGGTAGGCAACGCCTTGCTGCGGGTCGAGCTGACCCGCGGCAAGGCCCCCATCCTCCCGCTGGGGATCTGCGTCGCCGACACCGAAGGCGGGATGGGGTACATGATCGAACAATCGTTGCAGAACCGTCTCGACAAGGAAGGGATCAGACGGACGGTCTGCACCATCATTTCGCAGATGGTGGTCGATCACGACGATCCCTCGATTAAGAATCCGACCAAGTTTGTCGGTCAGTTTTATACGGAAGCCGAAGCGAAGGCGCTGGCGGTCGAACAGGGGTGGTCGGTCAAGAAGGATGCCGACCGGGGCTGGCGGCGCGTGGTGCCCTCGCCGATCCCCTTGACCTGTGTCGAGAAAGACGCCATCCGGCTCATGCTGGACAACCATTTCATCGTCATCGCCGCCGGCGGCGGGGGAATCCCCGTGTATATCGATCCGACCCTGGGATACGAGGGAGTCGATGCCGTCATCGACAAGGATCGAGCCTCGGCCTTGCTGGCCCGGGAGATCGGTGCGGAATTTTTGCTGATCCTGACCTCGGTCGATCAGGTGGCGGTGCATTTCGGCAGACCGGAGCAGAAGTTTCTCGGGGCGGTGACGGTGGCGGAGATGGAGCGGTACTACCGGGAGGGGCATTTCCCGCCCGGTTCGATGGGTCCCAAGGTCGAGGCCGCTCTCGATTTCATCAAGAACGGCGGCAAGGAAGTGATCATCACCTCATTGGACCTGGCCGCGGAGGCGTTGGCCGGACGGGCCGGGACGCGGATTCACGCGGAGTAAGGCGCAGGCGTTGAAGGACGACGTGGTGCAGGAAATCGTTCGAGAAGGCCGTCTGTATGAGGTCGGCGGGTGCGTGCGCGACGCCCTCCTGTATCGGCTGGAGGACGTGAAGGACCGCGATTACCTCGTCTGCGGCATACCGTACGAGCGGTTGACCGAGATTCTGAAGCGGCACGGGCGGGTGGATTTGGTCGGCCGGTCGTTCGGGGTGATCAAGTTCACGCCGTTCGGGGCGGCCGTCACCTACGATGTCTCCCTGCCGCGGCGGGAACGATCCACCGGCCCGGCGCATACCGATTTCGACGTCGACTTTGATCCCTCGCTTCCGGTGGAGACCGATCTCGGCCGCCGGGATTTTTCGATCAATGCCATGGCCCGCGATCTGACCGACGGCGCCCTGGTCGATCCCTTCCAGGGACAGCGCGACCTCCACGACCGGGTCATCCGCATGGTCGCCGCCGAATCGTTTGCCGAGGATCCGTTGCGGATGCTCCGGGCGGTGCAGTTTGCGGCCCGCTTCGAGTTTACCATCGAACCGCTGACCCTGGCCTCCCTGTCGGCCAACGCGTCCCTGATCGCGACGGTGTCGCCGGAGCGGATCGCCGAGGAATTGAACAAGATGCTGACCCGGGCGGCCCGGCCGTCGATCGGACTGCGGCTGATGCAGGAGACCGGCCTGTTGCCGCATATTTTGCCGGAACTGGGCCCGACCGTCGGCTGCGAGCAACCGGGCGGGTATCACGCCTACGACGTATTCGAGCATACCCTGCGGATCATCGACGCCTGTCCGCCGCGCCTGCATCTGCGGTTGGCGGCGCTGTTTCACGATATCACCAAACCGCGGCACAAACGGCCGACCGAGGACGGGGCCACGTTTTACGGACACGAAGTCAGCGGGGCCGAAACGGCCAAACACGTGCTGAAACGGCTCCGCTATTCGACGGACATCATCCGGGACGTGACGGTTTTGGTGGAGCGGCATATGTTCACGACCGACGTGGGTCCCAAGGGCCTGCGGCGATTCATCCGCCGGGTGGGCCAGCGGTTGATTCCCGACCTGCTGGACCTGCGCCGGGCCGACGTGGTGGCGCAGGGGATGGGCGGCACCACCGGCGACGTCGACCGGATGGAGGAGGCCATCCGCGAGGAGATCGAGCGCAAGGCTCCTTTCGGCCGTTCCGACCTGGCCGTCAACGGCCAGGCGATCATGGCGGCCTTTTGTCTGGAGGCCTCGCCGCTGATCGGCGAGGTGCTGAATCATCTGTTGGAAAAAGTGTTGGACGATCCGGCCGAGAATCAGCCCGACATCCTGCTGCGGCACGCCGGAGAGTATTTACACCATAGAGGGTACGACCAGAGTGTCCATTAACGACATGGAGCGGATACATGAAGATTCACGAATACCAGGCTAAGGAAATCTTTCGCGCCGCCGGGATTCCGGTGCCGCCGGGCCGGGTGGCCACGACGGTGGCGGAGGCGGTTCAAATCGCCGGTGAGATTGCCCGCCCGGTGATGGTCAAGGCGCAGGTGCACGTCGGGGGCCGCGGCAAGGCCGGCGGCATCAAGTACGCCGAAAACCTCGAGGCGGCCAAGATCTGGGCCCAGCGGATTCTGGGCATGGACATCAAGGGCCTCATCGTCAAGAAGGTGCTGGTGACGGAAGCCACGGATATCGCCTCGGAAACCTATCTGGGCATCATCCTCGACCGGGCCACCAAGAAACCGGTCATCATGATTTCCGGGGCCGGCGGCATCGACATCGAGGAAGTCGCGGCCAAGACACCGGAAAAGATTCACAAACTGACGGTCGATCCCCGGCTGGGTCTCCTGCCCTACCAGGCGCGGGCGCTGGCCTTCACGGTCTTCCGCGACATCAGCCTGGTGCGCCAGGTGGCCGACATCATCATGAAATTGTACGAGGTTTTCTGGAAGGTCGATGCCTCACTGGTCGAAATCAATCCGCTGGTCACCACTCCCATCAACCAGGTGCTGGCCATCGACGCCAAGATCAACATCGACGACAACGGCCTCTTCCGTCATCCGGAAATCGAGGCCATGCGCGATCCCGACGCCGAGATTCCGGCCGAGGTGGAAGCGCGCGCGGCGGGCCTCAGTTTCATCAAGCTGGACGGCACCATCGGCTGTATCGTCAACGGCGCCGGTCTGGCCATGGCTACCATGGACCTGGTCAAGCATTACGGCGGGGAACCGGCCAACTTCCTCGACATCGGCGGCTCCTCCAATCCCGAGAAAGTCCTGACGGCGATGCGGATTATCCTGCGCGAGCCGGGCGTCCGGGCCATCCTGATCAACATTTTCGGCGGCATCACCCGCTGCGACGACGTCGCCACCGGGATCGTGGCCGCCTTCCGCGAACTGCATCCGACCGTGCCGGTGGTGGTGCGCCTGACCGGCACCAACGAGGCCGCGGCGCGCAAGATTCTCAAGGAAGTGGAACTGGAAACCGCCCCCACTCTGGATGCCGTGGTGCAAAAGGCCATCCAGCTGGCCGGCCTGAGCGAGGAGTAGGAGGAGACTATGGCGATTTTCATCGATAAAAAGACCCGTTTGGTGGTGCAGGGGATCACCGGGCGCGATGGCGCCTTCCACGCCCAGCAGATGAAGAAATACGGCACCAACGTCGTGGCCGGCGTCACTCCCGGCAAGGCCGGCACCAGGGTCGACGGCATTCCGGTCTTCAACACCGTGGCCGAGGCCGTCGCCGCGACCAAGGCCAACACCTCCGTCATCTATGTCCCCCCGGCGTTCGCCATCGATTCCATCTACGAAGCCGCCGATGCCGGCATCGAAACCATCGTTTGCATCACCGAGGGCCTGCCGGCCAACGACATGATGAAGGTGTATCATTACCTCAAGGCCAAGGGGGTCCGCCTGATCGGACCCAACAGCCCCGGCCTGATTTCTCCCGGCCTGTCCAAGGTCGGCATCATCCCCGGTTCCATCTGCGTGCCCGGCCCGATCGGGGTGGTGTCGCGCAGCGGCACGCTGACCTATGAGGTCATCTTCGCCCTGACCTCCGCCGACATGGGACAGTCGACCTGCATCGGCATCGGCGGCGACCAGGTCATCGGGACCAACTTCATCGATGTCCTGACGGCTTTCGAAGCCGACAAAACGACCAAGGCGGTGGTTATGATCGGCGAAATCGGCGGAGCCGACGAAGAGGAAGCGGCCGCTTTCATTGCCAGGAAGATGAGCAAGCCGGTGGTGGCCTTCATCGCCGGCCGGACGGCGCCCCCGGGAAAACGGATGGGGCACGCCGGAGCCATTATTTCGGGCAGTTCCGGAACGGCCGCCGACAAGGTCAAAGCGTTGAATGCGGTCGGCATCCCGGTGGCCACCTCGCCGCTGGATATCCCCGGCCTGGTGACGGAGCGGTTGAAAGCCCGGCGTCCGGGGGCGAAAAAAGCGGGCGTCAAGAAGAGCGCGGCTCCGACCAAAACCGCCAAAAAGAAGCCGGCGGCAAAGAAAACCCGCGGAAAGCGGTGAGGAGACAGTCATGACCGAAAAGAAATCCGAGGAGCGGGGCGCGCCGCCGCCGGCGGCGGAGAAGAAGGTCACCTATCCGTTTCAGGAGGGCAAAGGCCTGCCGCCGCTGAATCTGTATCTGCACTGGTGCAAGGCCTGCAATATCTGCATCAGTTTCTGTCCGCAAAAAGTGTTCGACCCGGATCGGGACGGCAAACCGATTGTGGCCCGTCCGGAGAAGTGTACGCAGTGCGGCATTTGCTGGCTGCATTGCCCGGATTTTGTCATCACCTCGAACTACAAGTGAGGATATCGGTATGGCGAATACGCATACTCCCGCCCGCCGGTTGATGCAGGGCAACGAGGCCTGCGCCCTCGGGGCGATTTACGCCGGATGCCGCTTCTTCGGCGGGTATCCGATCACGCCGTCCACCGAAATCGCCGAGGGCATGGCCCGGATGCTGCCGCGTCACGGGGGACGATTCATCCAGATGGAGGATGAAATCGGCTCCATCGCCTCGGTCATCGGGGCCTCCGTAGCCGGGGTCAAGGCCATGACCGCCACCAGCGGGCCGGGCTACTCGCTGATGCAGGAAAACATCGGCTATGCCTACATGGCCGAGGTGCCCTGCGTCATCGTCGACGTCCAGCGCGGCGGACCGTCCACCGGCCTGCCGACCAAGGTCTCCCAATCGGACACCATGCAGGCGCGCTGGGGGACCCACGGCGACTACTACGCCATCGCCGTGGCCCCGGCCTCGGTCAAGGAATGCTTCCAGCAGACGGTCAAGGCCTTCAATTTCTCCGAGCGGTTCCGCACGCCGGTGACCGTGCTCACCGATGAAGTCCTCGGCCATATGCGCGAGATGATGGCCGTCCCGGAGCCGGGCGAACTGGAAGTCTTCGACCGCGTCAAACCCGACGTCCCCTCCGAGTGGTACCATCATTTCGAGGTGACCCCCAACCTGGTCTCGCCGATGGCCAGCTTCGGCGAAGGGTACCGCTACAACATCACCGGCTTGACCCACGACCAGGAAGGTTTTCCCACCGCCAACCCGGTGGAAATCAAAAGCAAGATGGATAAGCTGCGATACAAGATCGCCCGATTCGCCGATGAATTGCTGCAGCTCGAAACGGAGATGATGGACGACGCCGTCATCGCCGTCTTCGCCTACGGCATCGCCGCCCGCGCCGCCCGCCAGGCGGTGGCCATGGCCCGCGACAAGCGGATCCGGGTCGGGCTGATCCGGCCGATCACCATCTGGCCGTTCCCCGATGACCGCCTCCACCAGATTCTGGAACGGGCCAAGGTGAAAACCGCGCTGGTGGTGGAATTGAACATGGGGCAGATGGCCTACGAGATGCA
>JAAZOE010000219.1 GCA_012797915.1 Candidatus Zixiibacteriota bacterium
AGGCGGCGATGAGCGGGCTGAAGGCGCTGGCGCTGGTGTTCCGGGAACTGCAGTTCGATGAGCGCAAGAAAATCATCCTGGCCGCGCACACCGACACCTCCGGCGATGTGACCTACAATTTCGAACTCTCCGAGATGCGGGCGCAGAATGTGCTCTATCTGCTGACCGGCGAGAAGGACAACTGGACAGCGGTATGCTACGGCAAGCAGAAGGTGGAGGACTACCAGCAGGTTTTGACCTGGGTGTTCACGAGCCGGCGCTGGCCGTGCAACCCGCAGGGGATCGACAACAGCTGGGGACCGAACACCGAACACGCCACCGAGAATTTCATCAATTATTACAATACGGAGTATGCCCGGCCGAACGGGTTGGATGAATTCGAGAATCCCTCCGCCCTGATGCGGACGATTCGCAACGACGGCCAGAAGCGGTGGCCGGAAGAGTTGTGGGGGGCGGTGTTCGAGTTGTACGGCGAGGAGATGGCCAAGGCTCTGTCGATGCCACGGGCGCAGTTCGAAGAGCTTCGGCAGGGGATGGGGGCCTCGCCGGGGGGGAAATTCCTCTACGAAACGAAGAAATACGTCGCCTGCGGGGAATCGTTCCCAATCGACGACGCCGAGAAAAGCAATTACCGGTCGCAGAGCAACCGGCGGGTGGAAATCCTGTTCTTTGACGAAACCGAAGCCCTGGCCGAGGAGGATTTCATCTGCCCGGCCGAACGGGGCCGGACGCATACGGAAGCGGAATGTCCGCTCTGGAACGACTGGCATTTTATCCCGCTGTATATTGATCCCAACGACCTGAACGCGGTGGCCTATCATCTGAAATTTCGCTATTTCGACCGGGTGCTGAAAGCGGCGGCTGATGTTCCCACCGGGGTGACCATTCACGCCTATGTCGGGGCCAACGAGATATCCTCGCGGCAGAGTTACAGCGGCGGGGTGTTCACGGTGGTAGTGCAGTTTCCGACCAACGCCCAGGCGCAGGCGGATGCCAACAACGTCCGGTTCGAATTCCGGACGGCCAATCAGTGGATATACACGGAGAACGACGGCGCCACGCCGACAATCGTCAACCGCACGCCGGATCAGATTGCCGCCCTGACGCCGGTCGAGCGGTGGAAATACTACGATTTGCCGGCGGAATGGAGTTCCGCCAACTGGCGGTGCACGGTCAACAATCAGATCAACGATTTTGCCGAACATATGAAGACCCGGACGACGGCCGGGGCGCCGATCATCATCAATCTCGACGATATCGTCCTGACCGCCGCCGACGGCAGCCAGATCATCACCGACCGGGCCGGCACGGCCGACGGCAAGGACGCCACCGGGGTGATCCCGCCGCTGTCGGTTACCGATAATCCGAACGCCAACCCGCCGCAGTTCGCCTCGCGGGTGCGGATATTGTTTGTCGATCCAGCCGACAATCGTCTCAAGGTCCATTACCCGATCTCCTCCGGCACCGACCAGGCCCAGCATACCTCGTCGATTATCCGCTTCCAGGCCAATGCCGCCGGCAACGCCATGAATTTTATCAAAGACCCTCCCGGCGGGACGCGGGTGGTGGTTTTCTGCCACGAATTTTACGACGTGACCGCCAAGCGGACGGTCCATACCGATGCGGCCTTCGATCCGGCCCGGGGGCATATCTTGGGGGCCCGTCGGGCCGTACTCACCGATCCCGACGTGCACTACAAGAAGGTCATCCTCCAGACCGACGCGACGCCGGTCGTCCACAATCCGATCATCGGGGATTTCGACGTCCATTACCTGCATGGGGGAGGATGCGACGGCACCAACCAAATATCGTATCTTGTCGTCTATTGGTGCACGTATGTCACGTTGGACACCAATCCGACCAACGGCCCGGCCGGGGGGAACACCGAGGCGCCGACGGACGGGGAGATCGCCAAGTTTCTCAGCACCGGCATGATGAACAGCATGAAACACTGGAACAAGAAGGAGTACGAGTTCATCGATAACGCCGCGGCGGCGGCGCATATCATCCGGCCGTTCTATTTCTTCGAAGGGAACGAGGCGTTCAAGCTGGTTCCGCCGGCGGCGCCCGCCGCGCCGTTGGATTTCGACACCGTTGCTCATGCCGCGACCATGTTCGCTTCGGCGGCATTCACCACTGCCTTGCAGACAGCCCGCGGCGGTCGGCCCAAATCCGTGCTTTTCATCACCGAGGAAGGCAAGGGGAGTTGGATGCGGTCGTACCGGGCGGCCAACACGCCGTTTACCATCATGCGCGTCCGAATGAAAACCTGCGAGGACGACACGGGGCGGTTTCCGGCGGCGAATCTGCCCTCCGGCGCCGGGTTTCCGTTCGCCGAATTCGGCGACTCCGGGCAGTACGGCTGTCTGGCGATGGCTCATGAGATCGGCCACGCCACCGGGCAAGTGGATGATTACACCGAGGATCTGCGGTCCGGCGGCCATACCTATTCCTGTCCCAGTTTCAGCCAGTTCGGGCAGTTGGCCGACGGCAGCTGGCTGAAGGACGGCAACGGCGATCACGATCATACGAATTTCCATCAGCGGGTGCAGAGCAGCGATCCATACGTGCCGAAGCATGACGACAAGACGATGATGGACAAGAACGGGCCGATCCGGATGCGTCACGTCTGGCGGTTCGCGCACTGGCTCAGCGAGGGAGGTCCCAGCGCGGGATCGCCCAACAAGCCGTTGCAGGGTTTTCTCAACGACGTCCAGTTTAAGGTGAAGGCGCCGCATCCAAATCCGGTCCTGGAGTACTTCCGGACGGATACCGACAATGTCAATCCCTGGTCGTGCAGTACCTCGGCCCGCCTGACGGTTCTGGCCGGGCCGCCGGAACGGACGATGAACGCCTATCTGTGGCGGTCGCTGGATGAAACCCGTCGCGGCAAGCGGGCCGCCGGGGCGAATGCCGGACAGGATGTCGATTACAAAGCCATCTTGGTCGTCCGTCCGCTCTTGTCGGTGTCGTTCGTCAATGTCGGCGCCAATGTCTGGGCTACCGGCGATATGGACGACTGGCTGAGCGTACTCACCGGATATTTCACGAAGGTCCAGAATCTGCTGCACGATAAATTCATGTTATCCGGCGGCGGAGGGGACCTGGACCCGACCCTGATCCATTTCCTGCCGGGGTTCGATATCTATCCGTCCGGCGGGGCGCCGCCGCACAACCATTACAATTACCGGGTCGTGGTTCGCCGGGACAACACCGCCTTCAGTCGCGCCGGGGACACCCTGACCCTCGGTGTCAGCAACGCCCTGGTGCGGGAGTTGTTCAACTACCTGTTCAACAAACCGGCGGCATCGGCGGCGTTTGCGGCGGCCGATTTCGCCTGGATCCGTACCTGGTTCAGCGGCGCCGGAGTGGCCAACGCGGCGTTCAACGTGGTGGAGGTGTAAGGTGGCGGCACCATCGACGGCGGGTCGAGGACGGGGGAAGGCGATAATGCGAAGAGTGTCGTGTTTCCTGCTGGCGATCCTGTGTACGTCCTGTTCGGCCGGGTCATCGGGGCAACGACCGGCGGTTGCAAGGGAGCAGACTATGAATGTGTATCCGAAAATATTCGCCGATTACCGGCAATCATCGTTTCAAACCCAGACGACCGGGGCCGCCGGCGATCAGGTTTGGATGACCGCCAATCCGGACACATCGATAGCGAATGTCCCCCGGACGATCGCCGTCGCCTCCGCCGGGCTGGTGGTCCAGTACGGCGACCGGTTCCGGATGATCGGCCTCGATGGAACCGCGAAATGGGAGATGCCCAACGATCCGGGCGTTCCGGCCTTTATCGCCGATACGGTCGTTTATTACCGGGCGGCCAACCGGTTCCTGCAGGGCGTGACGTTCGACAAAAGGACGGTCTTGACCGATTTCACCATTCCCCGCTGCCGCGACCGGGGCGGGGTGTCGATGATTCAGCCGCGGGGCAATAACCGTTTCCTCATCCAGACATTCAACATGGCCCCGGAGATGATTGTCGACTCTCCGCCCGAGCCGCCCGACTACAACCTGATGCTGATGGGGCCGGATGGTCCCCTGGATCGGGTCTGGCTGAACGAATTCACCGGTACGGCCCTGCCGGGGCTGGTCACCGGCGACGATGGCCGGGTGGTTCTGCTCAATACGGCGAGTCAGGTGACTGTTTTCGAGGCCGCCTCCGGCAAGGCGGTCGATTCGTTCGTGATCGCCAAGGCGGGATTCCAGCAGGCCAGTCTCGATCGCCGCGATCGGCTGATCGTATCGCTCTATGACGACAAGGCGCAACCGCAGGCAGCCTGCTATACTCTGACCGGCGAGATGGTTTGGAGTTGTCCGCTGCCGCCGGCGGAGCGGCGCGCCTGGCGTCAACCGCCGGCGGTCGACGGCGACAATCGGGTCGCCTATATCTGGGGCGAGACGCTTCTTTTGATCGCTGATGGAACGATCCTGTGGCGGCGGGAGATTCCCGCCACCCGATTCGTGCCGTATGTCACGATCTTGGGAGATAACAGCTTGCTTCTGGCGGCCGGCAACGGGCTGTGGCATCTGGACAAGGACGGCGGGTTGTTGTTCGAGACGTATCTCAAGCCGGAGGTATCGATTACGACGCCGCCGGTGGTGGACGGCTCCGGGCGGGTCTATATCGGGACGACGGCCGGGGTTCATTGTTTCGAGTAACGGTGGGAGGCGAGGGTACATGTCTATGAGCAGGACCAACAGCCGTTTCACGATCACGCTTCCCGACGGATGGGAAGATCAGACGGTGCACACCTACATGGGGCCGGACGACAGCGGGGTCAAGCATATACTGACGGTGACGGTCAGCCCGAAGGTGGAGACCGGCGACGTGTCCGAATTCGCCCGGGAGCGGATCGACATGGCGGTCAACGGCATGCAGGGAGCGACGATTCTCAAGGATGAGCCGGTCGAACTGGCCGACGGCCGCGGCGCGCATGAGTGTATCATCAAGTGGATTCCGACCGACGGCAACGTCATCTTCCGGAAGATGGTCTTTCTGCTCCAGGACGGCAAGGGATACTCATTTGCGGCCAATTTTTCCAAGAAGACGATCAAGACGATTGGGACGGAAGTCGGGCAGATGATCCTATCCCTGCGGCCGGAAGACGGGACGGGGGCTTAACGGCGATGGATCTCAAGTACTCAAAGGCGACCGACAGCGCCCACACGGTCAAATTGACCTCGTCGTTGATCTATGCCGCCTGGAAAAGCGGCGCGGCTCCGATCGGGCAGGCGGCGCCGTTGGAGGTAGTGACGGCGTTTGTCGGCCAGGGAGCGTCCATAAAGATTACCGGCAAAAGCGACGCCGGCAAAAGCCTCGGTTCGGCTTCCGGCAAGATATTCAACAACGTGTATGTCGGCGAGCTGACCATACCCGATTCGGTCAAGATCGGCGACACGGTCTATTTCGAGGTGGATTTGTCGGCCAACGGCGTGAAGGGGGAATCGAATCATATCCCGGCCGTGCCGCCGGTCGAGGTCACCAATATGAAATGGAGCGCCTCGGAGGCCCGGCGCGGGGATATCCTGACCTTGTCGGCCACGGTCAAGGGCGTGCCGGACAAGACCGAGGTCACGGTCCGCATTCTCGAATACGACGCCGACGGCGGCCACGATATCACCGCGGAACTGCCCGCGATTGTGGACAAGAACAAGCTGGAGGTGAAGTGGGAATACACCTATTTCGAGGACGTGGACGATATCGCGACGCAGGAGGAGATGCAGAAATACGGCAAGGCGTACAATCCGCCGGAGTATTTCTTCGTGGTCGAAGTTTATGGTCAGAAACATGGACTGAAGCAGGAATCGAAGCTGCTGCTATTCAAGGATTATGTCGATATCGTGCTGACCAATCAGAGAAACCAGCCGATTCCCGATCAGGATTACGTGCTGTATCTGCCTGACGGTTCCCAGCGGAAGGGGAAGCTGGATAAGGAAGGGCGGGCGGTGGAGAAAAACGTTCCTCCCGGCGATTACCGGGTGGAGTTTCCCAATTTATAGAGGCGGGTGAGGCAGGAGCGCCATGGCGGACAAGAATCCATACGCGACGACGAAGCGGTCGCAGAAGCGGCTGCCCAAAGGGGCCAAACCGTCCCGGCAGGTCGTTTTCGTCTGCAACGAGGTGCTCAAGGAAGTTAATATTGGCGTCAACGAACAGAAGCTGACGGGGGTGGCCTCGTTCGTAGCCGAATCGGGCAAGGAGTTCCGTCGTAATCTGATTTATACCTGGCTGCCGCAGGGGACCTGGAATATCAAATACGAGAAGGACGCCGGCGGAACGGGGATTCTGGCCAAGCCGGTCAGTGCGCAGAATGTCGATCCGGTGTTGGTCGACCGGATCAATCAGCTCTATGCCGGGAAAAAGATCACCATCTATGAAGTCGCGGTCGAAGGAAAGGACCCGACAGATCCGATGCTGGTCTGTCTTCATCAGTCGGCCATCGGCAAGACCCTGCCGATCTATGTGACCTATATCAGTCCCGACGGGAAGAAGGGTCAGGGGATTCCGGACAAGCCGCTGACCGACGATTATCTGGTCAACCTGCAGAACATGCGGGTGGCCAAGCTGTATCTGGTCATGCTCGAGCATTTCGCCGGAATCAATATCGATGAGCGGATCGCCATCGGGGGAATCAGCCGTCAGGAATACCAGGAGATCATCAAGCTCAAATCAAAGGATCCCGACCTAACGGCCAAGACGATCGCCCGAATCGTCACCCAGGCGGCCGGGGAATACGCCGGGTACAAGCAGGAATTTTCCTGGCATCATCTGACCCTGATGACGGAGACGATTCTGTACCAGCGGAAGCGGAAGAACCCGCTGGCGGTGCACAACCAGCTGGAGATCGCCAAGGGGGTCCTGCGGGCGCCCGGCGGAGCGTTGAGCGACGATATCGGTATCAAGAAGCGGGGCGACAGCACCATCCTGCTGTACGACAAATTCGGCAACGCCGTCCCGGCCTTTGTCGGGTACATGGATCTGAACTACCGAATCGTGGACCTGTCCAGCGTCCAAAGGTTCGCCATCATCGACGGGCAAAGCCCGGAGGCGCAGGTGGCCCAGATGCTCAACCAGGTGTTCACCTTCCCGGCGGTGGAGACCGGCCAGCTGATCGCGGCAATGGTCAGCTTTTACAAGTTCATCAGCGAGGAGGTCTGCCGGCTGTATGGCGGCGAAATCCAGAAGAAGGTGATGGCGATGCTGCCGATCGCCATCGGGTTTTTCATTGCTCATGCCGTGCTGGGGGTGTTCGCCCGCCGGGGGAACGTCATCGCCGCCGGGCTTCTGGTCGGGTTCAAGGCGATCGGGTGGATCATGGGTATCGACATGGGGATCACGACCATGAAGAACATGACCATCGCCGGCCAGCATTTCGCCAAGCTGGAAATGGTTCATCGGTCTTCGCCGAAGGAAAAAGGGAAGGACAAACTCAGCCAGTTATCGCTCTATCATCTTGAAGTCGGGACCCATTATTTGATCGAGGCGATTTCGGAACTGGCGGCGATGGGGGTTTTCGTCGCCGGCGGCATTGTCGGGTCGAAGCTGGCGGGGAAATTCACGATCAAGCCGAAGGGCGAGGCCAAGCTGGAGTTCAAGGTTCAGGGAGACAAAGTCACCGAGGTCCGGGCGATCAAGGAAACGACCAAGATCGAAGTGGAAACGCAGACGCCCAAGGCCAAGGCGCCGGCCGAGGGTTCGGCGGCCAAAGGAGGGAAGGGGACGCCGCCGAAGGAAGTCGATGCCGCGCCGCTGGAAGATACGGGGCATAATCTGGGACGGCGCGAGAAGGCCCAGATTCCGACCCAGAAGGTCAAGACGCTCAAGGACCTGAACGTTAAGAGCTGGAAGGAAGTCACCAACGCCGAGACCTATGGGATGCCGAAGGAGCATATGGATAAGGCGCTGGCCGCGGCCGATGAGACCGGATACGTGGCCATCATGCGGGGATCGAAATCGGTCTGTGCGGAGTTGATCAAGAAGGGGCACCCCCCGAAACCGAAAGAGCTGATCGAGCTCAATACCGACCATACCGGACAGGTTCGGGCCGATACGCCGACCAAGGTGGAGATTGCGCGCAAGGCCGGATTCGAGGTGGAAAACGGGTATGTGATCGACCCCAAGACCAAGAAGACGCTGACCAGCGATTATGACTTGCAGGATGTGATTATCCCCTCGGCTCCCGGCCGGAACATGGCTGCGGTGCCATTGGGCGAGGGAGGAGCGATCAAGCTGAAAGCCAACGTCTCCAACCCGATCGTCAACCGGTTCATGAACGCCTTCAACAAGCTGCTGGATACCCCCCGCATCGTCCATGGGGCCGACGCCCAGTTCATGCAGTACAAGTATTTCCGCAGTGAGGCGTTCAAGGGGGAGTCGTTTATGGTGATCTTCCCGAAGGATGTCCTGCCGCCCGGTTCGCCGCGGGTGTTTATCCTGAACCAGGGGGAATTGAAGGCTTTTTACGCGGCCATCGGGCGGAGCCGCCTGGAGATTCCCCTGGGGCTTCCGGGCGAATAATCTCGGACGGGAAAGGAAGAGGTTGTATGCCGGGACAACAGAAGGCGGTCGATTTCGAGGCCAAGTCGGGCGAGCGGGCCAGGCTGGTTCATCAGATTCCGGTTTTGCATGTTCGCATTCCGATCGACCCGGCCGAAGCTTCCAGCCAGGATGATACCTTCATCCTGAAATCGAACGATGGCAAATATCAAGTTCAGCAGACGATTAAAGACGATAAGGTTGACGGAGACGCCTATGTGGATTTGGTCTTCGAAAACCTGAAGGAGTCGCTCACGTATACGCTGGAAGTCAATCCCGGCGCCCAGGGGTCGCCGTATAAGGTCTTTGAGGATGTGCCGTACCAGGAACTGGTCGATTACTATTCGCTATTGGAACCGGGGGATGAACTGGAGCCGGCGCCTCCCGCACAGCCGGGCCAGAGCCAGAGCGCGGGGTCGACCAATTGGGACGACGAGGGGACCGGCGGGGGGGCCTACGGCGGCGATGCCGAGGATTCCGACACCGGTATGGAGGATATCCTCATGGCTGAACAGCCGGTGACGGATATCGCGGAACTGGATGCCATCCGCAAGGGGACCCATGTCGCCGATTGGGGCGGGGCGATCTCGACGGTGCCGGAGTAGGCCATACGACGGCGCCGGAGGGACGGCTGAAAATATTAGACTTGACAAGCGACGGGAAAGCTCCTTAAGATATTATGTTATTGGCACATACGGGCAGGTGGGGCAGCCCGGCCGGTTCCGACAGGAACGATATATAAGACTATCGCGGAAAGGGCAAAATGGATATTGCCAACTATTCCTCCGATTCCCGGGCCGTGATTAAAAACGCGCGGGAAATTGCCACGGAGTTTCGTCATCCGGAAATCGAAATCGAACATCTGCTGATCGCCGTCGTGCGGCACGAAGGATCGCAGGTGGAGTCGATTCTCAACCAACTCAAGAAGAACCGGAACGTGATCGAATCGATCACCGAAATCCATCTCAAGGATCAGTCGGCGCGGGCGACGGCCCGCGAGAACCTGACCATCTCCCCGGCGGTGCAGGAGGTCCTCGGGTGGGCGATCGACGAGAAGGCGCGGTTGTTCGACACGCTGGTCGAACCGGAACATATCCTGATCGCCATTTTCGATCCCCGTTCGAAACTGTCGCCGTATGTCCGCGAGAAGGTGGACATCACCAAGGAGATGATTTACCGGGCGATTGCTGAGAGCAAGGCGGTCGAGGAGATCGCCGCGGCGCCCGAACGGACGGCGGGAGGCGAGGTGGTTTCCGAGGGAAAGAAGGAGATCGCCGGGTCGTTGCGGTATTGCATCGATTTGACCAATCAGGCGGCGGCCGGGGAGTTTGATCCGGTGATCGGCCGGGAAAAGGAGCTCCAACAGGTGATCCAGATTCTCCTGCGGCGACGGAAAAACAGCCCGGTGCTGGTCGGCGGGCCGGGGGTCGGCAAGACGGCGATCGTGGAGGCGTTTGCCCAGGCGGTGATCGCCAAGGATGTCCCCAAGGCGCTGCAGGATGTCAAGGTTCTGGAAGTGGACATGGGGGCGATGCTGGCCGGGGCCAAATACAAAGGGGAATTCGAGGAACGATTCAAGACGCTGGTCGGCGAGGTGGTCAAAACCGCCGGAAAAGTCATTCTGTTCATCGATGAGATTCACACCATCGTGGGGGCGGGGGGCTCCGGCGGGTCGGACGCCGCCAACATGATCAAACCGGCGCTGGCCCGGGGGCAGATCCGGCTGGTCGGTTCCACCACCGAGGAGGAATACACCAAGTATATCGAGAAGGACAAGGCGCTGGAGCGGCGGTTCGAACGGATCAAGATCGAGCAGCCGAATTTCGACGCCGCCGTCCGGATCGTCAAGGGGATCGTCCCCAAATACGAAGCCCATCACAAGATCACCTATACACCGGAGGCGCTGGTGGCCTCGGTCAAATTCTGCCAGCGGTACCTCAGCGAACGGAACCTGCCGGACGTGGCCATCGATGTCATCGATGAGGCCGGGTCGGAATTCGGGGTCAAGGGGGAATATGCCAAGAGCAAAATTCCTCTGATCGAAACGCAGCTGGCGGAAGTGGAAAAGCTGGTGGCCGCCTGCGCCGGGAAGGATCCGGAGAAGGACACAGCGCCGTTCGAGGCGCTCCGGGCCGCGTATGAGGAATTCGCCCGCAACCTGGAGCTGTTGCAGGGATATTGGGGCCACCGCGTGGACGCCGTCGCCGGAGGGAAGGCATGAGCGATCTATATACCAATCTGGATGATCTGAAAAAGGATTTGGCCGAGAAGAAGGACCGGTTCGAGGCGCTTAAGAAGGTGGTGGCGACATTGGAGCCGAGAGTGGACGACGCCGATATCGGCGCGGTTATCGCTCGTCGGACGGGGATTCCCCTCAAGAAGATGCTGACGGCCGAGAAAGATCGGCTGGTGCGGATGGAGGAATTTCTATCGGCCAAGATCATCGGCCAGGACAAGGCGATCTAGGCCATCGCCAATGCGGTCCGCAAGGCCCGGGCGGGCTTGAAACTGCCGTACCGTCCGATGGGATCCTTCCTCTTTCTCGGCCCGACCGGGACGGGGAAAACCTATCTGCCGAAGCTGCTGGCCGAGTTTCTGTTCGACGATAAAAACGCCATGGTCCGGATGGACATGTCGGAGTATATGGAATCGCATTCGGTGGCCAAGTTGATCGGGGCTCCGCCGGGGTATGTCGGATACGAGGCCGGCGGTATGCTGACCGAGGCGGTCCGTAAGCGGCCGTTTTCGGTGGTGCTGTTCGACGAGGTGGAGAAAGCCCATCCCGATGTGTTCAACGTTCTGCTGCAGCTGTTGGACGATGGCCGTCTGACTGACGGCCAGGGGCGGACGGTCAATTTCGCCAATGTTCTGGTGGTGCTGACCTCCAACTACGCCGCCGACAAGATTCTGGATGCCGATCGCGAGGGGCGCGAGGTTAACATGGACGAGGTGCGGGGCTTCCTGTTCACCAAGTTCCGGCCGGAGTTTCTCAACCGGCTCAACGATATCATCATCTACCACTCCTTCACCCCCGAACAGGTGGAGAAAATCGCCGCGCTGGAGTTTCAGACGCTGTGCGGCCTGTTGAAAGACCAGAACATTACCGCCACGCTGAGTCCCGAGGCGTTGCACAAGCTGGCCCGCGACGGGTACACCTTCGAGCTGGGGGCGCGGCCGATTCAACGGACGATCGAGCGGGATATCATCAATAAATTATCGGTGGACATCATCACCGGGGCGGTGTCGCCCGGCGACGCCGTCCAGATCGACGTGCGCGATGACGCCTACGTCTTTACCAAAACGGGCAAGACCAAAACGTAAATAGACGGAGGAACCGATGGCGAAATTCATTCTGGGGGCCACGGAGAAGGTCAAGCGGGACGACTCCATCCCGGTCGAACTTCTCCCGTCCAACAAG
>JAAZOE010000220.1 GCA_012797915.1 Candidatus Zixiibacteriota bacterium
GACCATTATGTCCTGGAAAAGGGGCCATCCGGGCCGTTTTTGAACTATTTCAATAAGGTTCGAGCCGGGCGCGAGAAATTGAAAACGGAACGGGGGGACATTTCCCGCCAGATCCGTTTCCTCCTGGAAATCGAATCGGCCCTCTGCGGCAATCCGGCGTTCCCGACCATCCACGGCACCGGCGAGTTCTTCCGGCGGGTCACGCTCATTTTGAACAAGATCCAGCAAAATCAGCTGCAGATTGTCCGGGGATTGGTCAAGCTCAATCCTTCCCTGTACTGATTCCCCCGATGGCATCGTCGATTGACTCCTGTCGACGATCGGCTCAGCTTCTCTCCTCCAGCCCCGCATCCGAGGACAATCCATCGCCGCCGACAAAAGGCTTGACAGTATGGGCCAGGGGGATATATTGATTTCGCCACACAACGCGGGAAAACATCAGCGCGGGGAACGCAGTTGCCAACCCGGCCGGCGCTTCCCCCATGCAGGGTACGGGACCATGAAAGCTTCTTTTTACAATCATATCGTCGACCTCGAAGACGGCAAGGCCTTGCTGTACAACAGCGCTTCCGGGGCGCTGGCTGAGATCGATCCCGAAAGCCGCACGCGGCTGGATCGGGTCCTGGCCATGGGACAGGCCGAGACGGACGCAGATCGCGAGTTGTTTGACGGCCTGGTCGAGGGGGGATATCTGATCGACGAGAAGGTCGATGAGACCGCCATGATTCGCGCGCGGAGCCGTCGGCAGAAAATCGAGGGGGCGACCCTCTCGCTGACCATCGCCCCAACGTTGGCCTGCAACTTCTGTTGCAATTACTGCTTCGAAAGCCAGTCGAACGTGCGCATGAAACCGGATATGGAACAGGCCCTGCTGCGATTTGCCGACCGGGAGATGGCCCGCGCCGACAAACTGTTGGTCACCTGGTTCGGCGGCGAACCGACCCTCTGCCTGCCGACCATCGAACGGATTCAACGCGGCCTGGCCGAGTTGGCCGAACGGCACAAGATCAAGTTCCATCCGGCCTCCATCGTCACCAACGGCTACCTGCTGGACAAGACCATGGCGGAACGACTCAAAGAGATGGGGATCGGTTCCGCGCAGATAACCATCGACGGTCCAGAGGAGGTCCACGACCGCCGCCGCAAATTGCACAGCGGCCGGGGCACCTATCGGCAGATCATGGACAACCTGGCCGAGAGCGCCGAAATCCTGCGGGTGGGCATCCGGATCAACGTCGACCGGGACAACGCTGAATCTGCCCACGGCGTCCTGGCCGATCTGGAACGCCGCGGCATCCTGTCGAAAGTCCAGGTCCATTTCGCCCAAGTCACCTCCGGCACCGGCGTGTGCGCCGATATGCGCGACCGCTGTTTCAGCGGCGAGGAATATTCCCGCAGCCAGGTCAGTCTCTACCGCGCCCTGATCGAACGGGGCATCTACCGGTATGATTACCCGCAGGTGTTCGGCGGGGTGCATTGCGGCGCCCTGTCGGATCATTACTATGTGGTCGGCCCCGGCGGGCTGCTGTTCCGGTGCTGGGAGGAACTTTCCTCCGACCCGGCGATGTCGATCGGCAGCATTCTCACCGAGGCATTGACGCCGGACCAGCAGAAGAACCGGGATCGGTACCGCAACTGGGAGCCGTTGACCATGAGCGGCTGCGCCGCCTGCCGGGTTTTGCCCATCTGCATGGGCGGCTGTCCCATCATGGGGATGCGCCAGGCCGATCCGGCCAAGGGGTTTTGCATGCCTTGGAAATACAACCTTAAGGATATGCTGTACGTCCGGTATCTCTGTGATGCCGGCCGGGAAGTGGCTCCCTAGGCCGGGGAAAACCGCATTCGGAAAGACGCCTCCATGACCGAACCGACCACCCGACAACCACTGCTGGCCGGATGGGAGATCACCCGTCAGTGCAATCTGACCTGTCCCCACTGTTTCAGCGCGGCGGCCAAACGGCCGCATAACGAGCTGACGACCGCCGAGGGACGCGACCTGATCGCGGCCATGGCCCGCATCGGTGTGAAGACAATCGGTTGGACCGGCGGGGAGCCGTTGCTGCGAAGCGACTTGGAGGAATTGACCGCCTGCGCCGTCGCCGCC
>JAAZOE010000221.1 GCA_012797915.1 Candidatus Zixiibacteriota bacterium
ACCCCGGCCGGCTCCGACGAAATTTCTGTTGAATTCAATGCCCGAAACCGGTATTATCATCTTCGATTGAAACCCGTCCGCCAGAGGGGCCGTACAGTAAAGTGAAGGGCCGTCAGGTTGCCGGAAGTTGACGATATATTAATCCAGGAAGCCCTGAAAGGCGACCAAAAGGCGTTCCGCAGTCTGGTGTCCCGGCATCAGGCCTCGGTCTACCATATCATCGTCCGGATGGTCCGCGACAAGGAGTTGGCCGACGACCTGGTCCAGGAAACCTTCATGAAGGCCTTCAGCTCTTTGAGATCGTATCGCTCGGAGTACCGGTTCTCGACCTGGTTGTACAAGATCGCCGCTAATTCGTCGATCGACCATCTGCGGAAGAAGCGGATTCAGGCGCTGTCCCTGGATGCCCCCCTCGACACCGGCGACGGTCAGGTCGGCCTCGAGGTCCCCGATTACACCTATCATCCCGAAGAGGAGATGGTGCGGCGGGAACAGTCGGTGTCGATCGCCGAGGCGATCGCCTCCCTGCCGGAAAAATACCGGCGGGTGATCATCGCCCGGCACCAGGAAGACAAGTCATACGAGGAAATCGCCGCCGAACTGAAGGTACCGGTCGGAACCGTCAAGGCCCGCATCTTCCGTGCCCGGGAATTGCTGAAGAAACGGCTGCGCAGCGTGCGCTAGGAGACGTCCGTGAGTATCGATGCCCGCTTGATCATGCTGTCGACCGCCTTACTGCTGACGGCCGCGGCGCCGGCTGCGGACGCCGAAGATTTCGCCATTCCTTTTCAGAAAAGCATTGATGCCGACGGCCCGCTGCAACTGACAATCGTCAACGTGGCCGGCCGCGTGCAGGTGGAACCGTCGGCCGACGGCCTGCTTACCATTGAGGCGGTCAAACACGTAACCGCCGCTGACCAACGCGAAGCCGATTCGGTGGCCGCCGGCATGGAAATCGAAATCACCGCACTGGAAAAGCATTACACCATCCGGCCCACGTATCCCGGCGGCGACGGCGACCGGTCGGATTCGTTCTGGCAGAAACTTCTCGGCAAATCGGGCGGCCCCGCCTGCGGGGCGGTCGACATCGCCGTCTCGGCCCCGGCCGACTGCACCGTCGACATCACCTGCCAATCCGGCGATATTACCGTCGATGGTCTTGAGGGCGCCGTCACCGTGAGTGCCGCTTCCGCCGACGTCGCCGTCGGCGGCGTCTTCGGCGGGGTTACGGTTACGACCGCCTCCGGTGACGTCGACGTCCGGACGGTTGAGGGTCCCGTCGCAGTAACCGCCGAAAGCGGCGACATCGGCTGCCATCGGTTGACCGGTCCGGTCGATATCCGCAATCAATCCGGCCGGACGATCTGCGAAGATGTCGCCGGCGATATCTCCATCCTGCAGCCCGGAGGCCGGGTGGAGCTGACCCAGATCAGCGGCGATGTCCGCATCAAGGCCGGCACCAGCCGGATCCGCGTCGACCAGCAATCCGGAGCGCTGACCATCACCGCCGAATCGGGCGATATCGACATCAAGACCTATCTGGATTCGGACAAGGACTTTCTGGTCGAGACCGCCTCCGGCTCGATCACGTTCGCCGTACCGCCGTCGGCTTCCGGCTCCGTCCGGATGGAAACCGGGTCGGGGAAACTCGACACCGAACTGCCCCTGACGTTCGATGTTTTCGAAAAGACCCGCATCACCGGCGATTTCGGCGATGGCGGGCCGAAAATCTCGCTGTCGACCTTATCGGGCAACATCAAGCTGGGTGAGTATCGATGAGCAGCCGGACCCTCATATATCGGATGGGGATCATCCTCGGCCTGATCCTTCTGGTGGCCCTGGTTGCTCTGGTCGCGCAGGCCGCAGCCCAGGAAACCTCCACCCAGAAATTCGTTCGAATTACGCACTCGGCCGACGGCACCACGGCGGTCGACTCCGTTGGCGTGGTCTGGCATTACGACGCCGACCAGGGGGAATTCGTCCCCGGCGAGGCGACCGGCGGACCGACGGCAGTCGTCCGCGGCGACGATGACACCGCCCGGGAGGATTTCGAACTGCCGGCGGAAATCCGCTGCACGAACATCCACGAGGGGGATATCAGCCGGTTGTTCGGCGAGGTGGTGGTCGAGACCGATGAACGGGTGACCGGCGCCGTCTTCAGCGGCCGCGACGTCATCATCAAGGGTCTGGTTGACGGCGACGTTGTCAGCCTGAAGACCGTGACCATCACCGGCACCGGCGAGGTCCGCGGCAACGTCGTCGCCAAGGAGATTCGCCGCGAGCGGGGCGGACGGGTGCTGGGCCAGCAGTCCAAGGTACCCGTGCCGGCGGTCACCGCCTGGAATACCCCGGGAATGTTCGTTCTGCCCTGGCTGGTGACGGTCGCCTTCATCGGCTTCCTCCTGTTCGTCACCGTCATCGTCATCGCGCTGGCGCCGAACGCGATCGGCCGGGTCGTCGCGCGGTTCGATCAGGCCATGCTCAAATCATTCTTCGTCGGCCTGCTGGGCTGGTTTTGCATCATCCCGATTTTCGCCCTGCTGGTGATCACCATCGTCGGCATTCCCATCGCCCTGCTGGCCTTCCCGCTGGTCCTGATCGGAGCGCTGGTCATGGCCACGGCCGCCGCCGCCATTTTCATCGGCGACCGCCTCTGCCCCCTGCTCCGCTGGGAAGGCAAATCGATCTATATGAAAGCCGTCTGTGGCATCATCGCCGTCGAACTTCTCGATCTCGCCGCCTCGCTGTTCGGCTCGCTGGGCGCGCCGGTCCTGCATTACTTGTTCCTGGTCATCTACCTGATCGTGGCGGCTGTCGCCATCACCATCGGTTTCGGCGCCGTCATCTCCACCCGTTTCGGGACCCGGCCTAAACCGGGCGCCGTCGGCGCCCGGCCCGATGCGCCCGCCGCCGCTCCCCAAGTCAGTCCGCCTCCGCCGGTCACCCCCCCGCCCGGCCCGAAAAATGCAACCGAATGACCGCCCCGGCCGTCAAACGGAATAAGCGAATACGCACACGAAAGGGACCTTATGATGCGGTACGGAATCGGGGTGGCCGTGATGGCGATGGTCTGGCTGGCCGCTGGAAACGCGGCGGCGCGCGATCGGCAGATCCTGGAAAAGAATTTCCCGGCCGACCCCCAGGTAAAAACCGTTACGTTGTCCGGAGATATCTCGGCGGCGGAACTGCGTTTGGACGCGCATGACGGGGGAGACCTCTTCACCGGGCGGGTCCGCTATGACGCCGAACGCACCGAGGTTGACATCGCCCTCGATAAAACGGGATCGGCGGCCGAGGTGGAGATGATCGCCAAGCGCCTCCACAAGCGCGGCGATCTCAACAGCGAGGGCAACCTCTGGACCGTTTCCTTGTCGCGGGAGTACCTCTGGGACATCGGTCTCGACATCGGGGCGGCCGAATGTCTGCTCGATCTGTCCGGCCTGCCGCTACAGTCGCTGACCCTTGACGTCGGCGCCTCCGAATGCGAAATCGTCTTCGACCGGCCCAATCCCCAGGAATTGAAACGGTTTTCCATCGATGCCGGCGCGGGAGAAATGGATGTGCGCGGTCTCGGCTACGCCCGCTGCCGCGATTTCGAATTCGACGGCGGGGCTGGTTCGGTGGAGATGGATTTCGACGGATTCACCTCCGGCTTCGGCACGGCCCATGTCGATGTCTGCGTGGGTGAGATCGAAATTGAGCTTCCCGGGGATCTCCCCGTCCGAATCATCGCCGACGACGGCTGGCTGAGTTCGGTCGAAATCGACGATGATGTGGCCGAGAGCGTTCGCGACGGCGTCTGGGAATCGCCGGGGTATGAAAAGGGAACGCACGGCCTGGAATTGTCCATCGACGTGGGAATCGGCCAGGTGACCGTGACCCGGTCGCGCTAGCGTGTGACCGGCCGCCGGCAGGGTGCAGGGTCGTTTCAGAAAAGGCTTGACTTTCCTCTCACGGAGAAGGAGATTGGGACTATCCACGACGGGGTATGCCGGGGCGGCATGCCCGAAAGCGAGGGATAGGCTTTCCACGAGCGGAGAACGATATGAAGCTGTTGCATCGGGAAGAGAATAGCGTCGTCATCATCGAACCGAAGGGCAAGATCATGGGCGGCCCGGAGTCGATCGAACTTCACGATCTGCTGCATGAACTGATCGATGCCGGCAAGAAGAATATGGTGGTCGACCTCAGCAAGGTGGACTGGATGAACTCCAGCGGGCTGGGGATATTGATCTCGGGGTTGACGACGGTCCGGCGCGCCGGAGGCGAGCTGCGGCTGGCCCAGGTAACCGACAAGATTCAGTCGCTTCTGACCATAACCAAACTGATCACGGTGTTCAAAGCCTATGATACGGTCGAGGATGCGATCAAGTCATTTTAGTCGGCGTTACCCCTTACACAGGCATGGCAGGTTGCGTCGCGGCCTGCCTTTTTTTTGGGATATGGAATGAAAACACCAGCGCTACTCCCCGACGGCATCATCATCCCTTCGGCCGGCGCCTTCATCGCCGACGTCGATCGACGCCTCGAAGAACTTCTGACCGCGGCCGGCGTCGATCCATCGACGCTGGCCGATATCGCCATTTCGGTCTCCGAACTGGTCAACAACGCCATCGTGCACGGCAACCGCCGCGATCCGGCCAAGACGGTGACGGTCCATATCGCCGCCGCCGCCGATGAGGTGCGGGTGTCGGTGAACGACCAGGGCAACGGCTTCGACCCCGAGGCGATTCCCAATCCGATTGACGACAAAAACCTGCTGCGCGAGGTCGGCCGCGGA
>JAAZOE010000222.1 GCA_012797915.1 Candidatus Zixiibacteriota bacterium
AAATATTTCGTCGGCGATAACAAGACGGCCGAGGGCCGTCGCGCGAACCGTCGCGTGGAGATCGAATCGATCAAGTAAGGCTGTTTCGATGTAGAAAATCCCACAGTAAACTGTGGGGCACCGATGCGGCGCACTCCCGAACGGGAGTGCGCCGCCCTTTTTCCGACATCCTTCCCTTGGGACCAACGCCCAGGGGAAGCCGTCCCGGGAAGCCTCTCCCTGGACTATTTCCTTGCAGCGACCTCGTTTCCGCTACACCGCCATCGGCCCGGCGAAATAGGTTCGACGGATATATCGGCCGCTGGTGTCGGCGGTATCGAAGTACGGCCGGGTCCAGGCATTGCTGTCGATGAGATACTGCGGACGCCACGTCTCCGGCGTGTTCTTCTTCGATTTCTCCATGTGCCACTTCACCGCTTCGCGGAACGCATAATGCGTGTACAGGCGCATGAATTCACCGAAATAGATATCCGCGATCCGCTTGTTCCCCTTGATCACCACCATGTTCTCGTCGTTCGTATCCGTGCTGGCCTCGCTGAAATTGGCGCTGCCGGTCACCACCACCGGCGAGGCGCCCAGCGGATCGACCAGCAGGTATTTGGTATGAATCCAGTAGATATGGACAGCGGGCACGATCTTCGACAGTTCGGCCAGCCAGCGATCGAAGCTGTTGGTCACGATTCGGTTGCCGATGGCCAGGACCACATTGGGAAGATTCCGGATCGCCTGAATGTCCTTTTTGTCCTGCGCCAGGGTCTTCGGATTCCCCTCTTTCTCCATCAGAGCCATCCGCAGAACCGAATCGTCTTTGCCGTAGACGGCCTTGAATGTCTTGTGCATCCCGAAGGCAAAGGTCATGAACAAGGCATCCTTGGCGCCATCGGCGAGACGGACATACCATTCGAGCGAATCCAGGTCTTTATGATACCGGGGCGAAAAGACGGCCGTCGATTCCCGGTCCCAAGGGACCGGCGGCGCCGGCGTGGCGGCGATGATTTGGGCGCGGTAATCATTGTTGACCTCGGGATCTCCGGAGAGCAGGTCCCAATAATCGAGGTAGGCCCGGGCGACTGCTTCGTCTTCCACGATATGCCCCAGGTTCGAATGACCATAAACTCCGTTCACCGTCAGGTTGGTCGAACCGGTCCAGACCGCTTTCGGGACTCCCCCCTGGCTCAGCACGAAGAATTTGTTGTGCATCAGTTTGCCGTTGGTTCGCCCGACGCACAACGGCTTGATTTTCGCTTTGGCAATCGCCTTCCGATTCGCGTACCACGGCCCGTTCGGTTTTCCGTTCTTGTCGTAGGTCTCGATGTCGTCATAGAGGATGCAGACATCGGCGTGGCGCTCGTCGGCCTGGCCCACCGCCGCCAAAGCCTCGGGCAGTTGAAACTCGTAGACCGCACCGCGAACCGACCACCCCTCCCCGGCGCGACCGAGAAACGCCACCAGCGCCTCCAGCAGACCGCGGGACAGCCAGTCATACGCCCCCGGGCCCGCCTCATCCGGCAACTTGTTCAGGAACCGGCGGGCGTATTCCTGGGTCGCCACCGAACCCCGATTGAAAAAGGCCGAATGGGTCGGGCCGGTTTCGACTTCCGTCGTGATCGTACACTCGGCCTGAAGGCGCGGCTCGAGTTGATCGGGGGTGCCGTACAGCGCCGCGACCGTATAGGTATACTCCCGGCCCGGCTTGACGCTGTAGTCGGCCCATTGAAACGATTGAATCGGATGATACTGGG
>JAAZOE010000024.1 GCA_012797915.1 Candidatus Zixiibacteriota bacterium
CCGCGGGGCCCATGACTGCGGCGCCAAATCAGTGGGGATGAACATCACCCTGCCCAACGAACAGATTCCCAACCCCTACATCACCCACGATCTCTGTTTCCAGTTCCGCTATTTCGCCGTCCGCAAGATGCATTTCCTGCTTCGGGCCAAGGCCCTGGTCGCCTTCCCCGGCGGGTTCGGCACGCTCGATGAGCTGTTCGAGGCGCTGACCCTGGTCCAGACCGACCGCACCACCCGCATCCCGATCATCCTGTTCGGCAAGTCGTACTGGACCCAGCTGATCAATTTCGATTTCATGGTCGACGAGGGGACGATCGACGCCGATGATCTGAACTCGTTCCGTTTCGCCGACACCGCCGAGGAAGCCTGGCGTCTCATCCGCGAATACAACGAGCCTCCCCTCGGCTGGAAATAGTATTCCGGGCGGTTCGCGAACCGCCCCTACAAAAAAACCATTCGCTCCGTGGCGCCCCGCCGCCTGTGGTGGGGGGGTCACATTGTTGATATGGGCGCACCATGACCGAAACCGCTCACAGCCGCACTATCCGGACCATGTTCGACCGCATCTCCCCCCGGTACGACCTGCTCAACCGCGTGCTGTCGCTGGGACTCGACCTCCGCTGGCGCAATCGGGCCGTGACCATGCTAGCAGATTTACGCGGCCAGACCGCGCTGGACCTCTGCTGCGGCTCCGGCGATTGTATCGCCATCCTGTTGAAGAAATATCGAAATGATATTGCCGTCATCGGTGTCGACTTCGCCCGGGGAATGCTCGATATCGCCCGGCGACGGTTCGTCGCCGCGGACTCGTCGAGAATTATCCTCTGCCAGGCCGATGCCCTGGCTCTCCCCTGCCGCGATGCCTCCATCGATGCCGTCACCATCGGCTTCGGCATCCGCAACATTGAGGACAAACCGGCGGCTTTGAAAGAAATCCACCGCGTGCTGCGTCCCGGCGGGCGCCTGGCGATCATCGAACCATCGGTGCCGAAGAACCGCTTCTGGAGGGGGCTGTTTTCTTTCTATTTCGGGAAGGTGATGCCGTTTGTCGGCGGGGTCATTTCCGGCGATCGGGGAGCGTACCAATACCTGCATGATTCGGTGGCGGCCTTTCCTGACCCGGATGAATTTGTCGCCCTGATGCGTTCGGCCGGTTTCGTCAACGCCACGGCCATCCCGCAGACCCCCTCCACCGCCATGATCTATTTCGCCGAAAAGGCGTAGACCTCGTATTTCCTTTTTCCAAAGCGTTCGGATTTTCGCATCCGCGGAATTGTACCTTCTATTCAGCGGGATAAATGGGGGCAAACGTTGTCAATATTTCACACGTTTTTTTCAGACTTGACGATTTGCAGCATGCCTCTTTGGGGTTCCAAAACTCATGTACAAAAGTGGACATAGCCCCGTTGTAGTCCGGCCCTACCTGAGCAGTGCTTCCCTCGCTTGGAACGAGGGCTCTCCGGAATTCACTCTTGCGCGACCTTTTTGCCAAGTTAATGACAAACCTTTTCGGATCATCTATCAGTTCTGGATTATCAGGAACGAGCTTTTTATCCAACCCAAGAAAATCCGCAAACGCCGATTTGTCGGCCAAAAGCCATGCTTCCACTTCCCGGACCGCAACGCGAAATATCAGATTGTGGTTTATCCCATTCGGCAACCACACTCTCAGTAGCTCTGGCGCACATTCCAAATCATCAAGGTCGACAAGCACGATGATTGGAGTCCCGACGGCAGCGTGGTTGAATCCCAGAATTCTGTTTCTTATGTATCCAACTCCTCCGCGGCAATAACATGCCCCTATTATATAATCACGACCCACATACCTTATCAACGTACGAAGCACCTCTTCACTTAAAAGGTCTTCGACCACCAGTTGTATTGGAATAGACATATTATTCGCGAAGATCCAAGGCCAGTTGGCTTATCGAACCGGGCCCGGTCCTTGGCAGCACCACATCGGCAGCGGTAAGGCCTTGCTCCAGAAGAGCTTTCACGTCCGCCCTGGAAGCGGCCAATTCCACTTTTGTTCCTTCGGCGCTGGGGATTAGCATGAGTATTTCTTCTCCACCGATCCCCTTATCACTAAGAAATTCCGCGCTATGTGTACTGATAATTACCTGACGCTTTTCGCGTTCTTGGATCCGCCAGATCAATGACGGAAGCCGCCGGACAATACAGGCATGGAGAGATAGCTCCGGCTCTTCCAAAAGCAGAAGCGAATCTCCTTCCAGTAATGCCCATAATAACCCGATAAGCCTTAATGTCCCATCCGAAAACTCTTCTTCGCCTTGTTTTGCCCCTTGTGAACGCCAGTGTTCATATGTTGCCACAAGGTGTGGAAATCCGCGTGAATCCTTGAACGGTTTCAATTGACCAAGCTGCGGAACAACCGCCTTTAGCACTCTCTCTATTTTTACCAGCCGCGCCTCTTTTGTTTTTTCAGGCGTAAGGGCGACTTTTTCAAGGAAGTTCCGCCCGAATGGATCATCCCGCGCGACAGGTCCCGTAAAATCCTCGGGGTGACGCAATAGTTGTGGGACGAGGTGCTGATAGGATATTGATTGAAAATAAGTGGCAATATCTCGGAACTTTCTATTGGCATTGATTTGTTCCAAATGTGTCTGAGTTAACAGCTCAGCATCCTCTGTGTCCTGTTCATTTGGTCGCTCAAGAATAGGCACCCCCCCACGCAATACTTTTTCATAAGCTAATATTGGGCGTCTGTGGCCTCGTGTTTCCTGAGCGATCCCAATCGCATATGTATACGTCGTTGAATTGTCGGTATCCCCGTTCCTTAAGGTAACAGAAATCTCGACTCTTGGATTTCGCCTTGCGGCAAGGCATCGTATTTTGGAAAGTCCCCCTCGTTCCTTTATTGATTCCTGGAGGCCACCCCCGGGTTTAGCTATATCGCGGAGGAATCGAAAAACATCGAGGAAATTGGACTTCCCAGAGGCATTGGGTCCGACCAAAAACATGCGGCGCCTTAAGAAAGCATTAGCCGACCGGAAATTTCTCCAGTTTTCAATCGTGATGCGTTCAACAAACATATCTTTGTCCATTTATAGACGCCGCGCGACGCCACCTCTGGCTTTGTGTAAATTAAATATAGTTGACGAGTTTTTCCAACATAAAAACTGCCCTACAGGAGACTCCCTGCGCGCCGCGAAAAAGAAAAGGCAGCAACGACGGCCGCTCCTGCCTGAATCTTGGAGACCTATATTTGCCTATTATGGACAGCAGCCGGCGACCGGCGCCGGGCCACTGCGAAAGACATAGTTGACGACATAGACGGCGTCGCCGACGTTGATACTGGTATCGCCGTTGGCGTCTCCTTTGCACAACGGAACGGGGGCTGGGCCGCTGCGAAAGACATAGTTGATAACGTAGACCGCATCGCCGACATTGATATTGCCATCGCCGTTGGCGTCGCCGCAGAGGTATTCGCAGGCGTCGCCGACCCCGTCGCCGTCGGTATCCGTCTGTAGCGGGTTGACGACCGTCGGGCAGTTGTCCGAAACATCGGCGACGCCGTCGTTATCGGTATCGCGGATCTTGGACCAAGTCGCGAGAAACGCGGAAATCTTGCTTCCGGCAAGCAGGAATTTGCCGCCCGCGATCAACCTGCCGTCATAAACGGTCAAGGCATAAACGGTATTGTTCATCCCGGCGCCCATCGCCGACCATCTGTTTTCATCCCAGGAACCGATATAGTCCGCCGCCACTTCGCCTCCTGGTCCGGCGGCGTTGAAATCCCCTCCTGCAATCAATTGGCCGTCATAGACGGTCAGGGCGGAAACGGTATTGTCCACGCCGATACCCACCGGGGACCAACTGTTTCCATCCCATGAGGCGATGTCGAACGCCAATGCTCCGCCGGCCTGATAGAAATATCCCCCTGCGAACAACCTGCCGTCATAAACGTTCAAGGCGTACACGCTGCCATTGGTTCCGGATCCCAAGGGTAACCAGCCGATGCCGTTCCAGAAGGCGATGTTATTCGTCGGCCCGCCGCCGGCGGTATCGAAGACCCCCCCGGCAATCAGCTTGCCGTCGTAGACGGTCAGGGCGTAGACGATATCATTGATTCCAACTCCCAACGGGCCCCAATTCTCGCCGTCCCAGGAGGCAATGTGTTTCGCCGCTGCGCCTCCGGCGGAGGTGAAAGTGCCCCCCGCTATCAGCTTGCCATCAAAGACGGTCAGGGCACTGACCGTATAGCTCAGCCCCGACCCCAAGGGCGACCAATTGCTGCCGTCCCAGGAGGCGATGAAATTTGCTGCCACGCCTCCGGCCGTATCGAAGGCGCCGGCCGCTATAAGCTTGCCGTCGTAGACGGTTAAAGCAAGGACAGAACCGTCCGTCCCCATTCCAAGGGAGGACCAACCGGTTCCGTCCCAGGAGGCAATGTGGTTCGCGGCTTGGTTTCCGGCAAAGTGAAAATGGCCCCCGGCTATCAGCTTACCGTCATAGACGGTCAAGGCGTAGATGTCACTATTGGTTCCCATTATCAACGGTGCCCAAGAGATGCCGTCCCAGGAGATGAGGTTATTCGCCGGGTTATCGAAGTTGCCGCCGACGATCAACCTATCGTCGTACACGGTCAGAACATCGACCGAGCCGAGAATTCGTGTTCCCGTCGCGGACCAACCGCTGCCGTCCCAGGAAGCGATGTTTTCCGCCGGTACGCCGCCGGCCGTAGTGAAGATGCCTCCGGCTATGAGCTTCCCGTCGTATATACTGAGGGTGAAAACACAAGGAGTGGCACCCCCCGCCATCCCCGACCCAAAGGCCGACCAACTGCCGCCATCCCAGGAGGCGATACATTTCGCCGCGGTGCCTCCGATCGTGGAAAAACCGCCGCCGGCGATCAGCCTGCCATCGTCAACAATCATGGTATAAACCGCTTCGTTCGCTCCCGCCCCCATCGGAGACCAACTGCTGCCATCCCAGGAGGCGATATGGCTGGCCGCCCCGCCGCCGGCCGCAGTGAATGCACCACCGACGATTAATTTGCCGTCGTAAACCGCCAGTGCCAAGGCCCATTTATTCAAACCCGTTCCCAAGGGGGACCAACTGACGCCATCCCAGGAGGCAATGCAATTCGCCGCCACGCCTCCGGTCGTATCGAAGTTACCCCCCGCAATGAGCTTGCCGTCATAGATGGTGAGGTCGTAGACTTCCCCAATCACTCCTGTGCCCAAAGCGGACCAACTGATCCCGTCCCAGGAGGCGATGCTATTTGCCGCCACGCCGCCGGTAGTATCGAATAATCCGCCCGCAATCAGCTTGCCATCGTAGACAGTCAAGGCGGAAACAGTGCCGCGTATTCCCGCGCCCAAGGCCGACCACTCGCTTCCGTTCCAGGAAGCGATATTGAGGGCGATCTGATTGCCCGCCACATAAAAATCACCGCCGATGATAAGGTTTCCATTGTAGATCGTCACCGCATAAACGGCCCCATCCACGCCCGCGATCGAGGGCGAGATGCTGTTATCCCAATAGATGTCATCCGGATCTTCCATACCTGCCTTTGTCATGGAAGAATAAAACAGCGGTTGACCCGTTTTTGGGTCGATTGCCGATTCAAATCCCTCCATGTCCAACGACCCCTGATACCCGGATTTCCGGGCGGCGTCGAGGTCGAAGCGGCCGTCGGGCGTCACGAAATCCCGGACAGTCCGCCCCGTCGGCTTCCCCCGGTCATCGGCCATGACCGGCATGACGGCGGCAAATACAAGAACCCCCACAAGCAACAGAGCCAGCGTTTTCATGAATCCCTCCGGCAGGTAACCTCATGAACGACGGAAGGTATGACAGATACTCCCCGCCGACGTATCCGTATGTCTGAATGAAAACTCTCTACGTTCAATATATCTATAAGCGTTTTCTTGTCAATCGATTTACATCGGGGCGGCGGGGTGGATATGGGTGACGACGCCTGATACAAATCTTCATGCCGTGACGCGAACGGCCCCGGGCATTCCTAAAACGGAAAAACGAATCTTCATCGAGCGACAATCGTATGAATGCCCATATGGCCATATCAAAACGGAGGCCAGGATATGACGATATCCCCCAAATGGTCGCTTCCCCTGTTGCTGGCGATGGCGGCCGGCTTGATCCTGCTTGATCCCTCATGGGATGCGGTTACGGCTCCGAACGATGCCCGTCCCGTTCCCGGCCCGGAAGAATATGCGGCCGTGGAACAAACCATCAACAACGTCATCGGCTGGGCGGTGACCAAAGATTTCGACCTGTTCTTCCGCACCATCTCCGATGATTCCGACTTCGTCAGCGTTACCCCGTATGCCAAAGTCAAGTTCGGCATCGGAGACGTCATACGGGATACCGGTTTCTGGGCCAATCCCGATTTCAAGGCCATCCGGCACGAACTGCGCGACCTGAAAATCACCTTCTCCCGTTCCGGCGAGGTCGCCTGGTTTTACTGCGTGCTCGACGACATCAACGAATGGAAGGGCGAGCCGGCCAACTGGATCGATACGCGCTGGACCGGTGTGCTGGAAAAGCGGCATGGCGCCTGGCGGGTGGTCCAACAGCATTTCTCGTTCGCCCGGCAATAATCGCCGAATGGTCCCGGAAAAATTGGGCGCTAAAAGCGATCGACGGTGAACTTGTAGATTTCCGCGCGGGGATTCTGAAAGGTGTGTTTCGGCAGGCCGGCCTTCAGGCAGGTCTGCTCCAGAAACGTCGTCCGGTCCCAGC
>JAAZOE010000223.1 GCA_012797915.1 Candidatus Zixiibacteriota bacterium
CCACTTCATCAACCGCGGCTTTCCCGAGCGGGCGGTGTGCGTGACCGACCCCCGGGAACGGGGACGCGGGTACGAACCGGCGCCGCCGGAAAACGGCGAGGTGTTGTGCGACCTCGGCCGCCCCCGACAGGCGATAGCCGATCTGCTGAAACATCTGCGGCGATGGAAGCAGGAAGCCGTCGGGGTGGCCTGTTACGACTGCGAATCGCTGACCCTGGCCTCGGCCGTCGCCGCCGCCGTCGAAGCGCCGTTTCCCTCGACCGAGGCCGTTTTGGCCGCCCGCAGTAAATTCACCTCCAAGTTACTCTGGAAACAGGCCGGTCTCCCCTGCCCGCAGGCGGCGCTGGTCGCCGATGAGGCCGAGGCGATCCGTTTTTTGACGACGCTCGGCAGCCCGGCCGTCCTTAAACCGCTGACCGGCAGCGGCAGTGAGTTGATCTTTCTCTGCCATACTCCCTCGGATTGCCGGCAGGCGGTGGAGATGTCCACATCGCGCCTGGCCGATCACGCCAACGCGCGGATGTATGCATCGGCGGGAATCGATGCGCCCGATCCGCGACGGACACTGGTAATGGAGGAGTTTGTCGACGGAAAGGAATACAGCTGCGATTTCATTCTGGACCACGACCGGGTCGAGATCATCCGCCTGGCCCGCAAGATTCCGGCCGCGGGTCAGCCGATGGGCACTATCCAAGCGTATCTCCTGCCGGCGGAATTGCCGAAAGACGTTGATCGGACCGGGTTTGCCGATCAGTTGCGGCAAGCCGCCCGCGCGCTCGGTCTGACCCGAAGCATCTGTATGCTCGATTTCATCATCCGCGACGGGCGGGTGCTGATGCTGGAGATGACCCCCCGGATCGGCGGCGACTGCCTGCCGTTTCTGATTCGTCAAAGCTGCGGCCTCGATATGCTCGGCCTGGCCCTCGATTTTGCCGAAGGGCGTCCCGTAATCATTCCCCCGGCCGACCGCTGGCGGCAGTTGATCGGGGTCCGCCTGTTCGCCCGGACCCCGGGGGTCATCGAGGCGATTGACGATTCCGCACTCCGGACCGACCCGCGTATCCGGGAAATCTATTTTAAGCGCCGCCCCGGCCATCGGGTGATCTTGCCGCCGGACGATTACGATTCCCGTCTCCTGGGCCATATCATCTTCGAACCGTCGCCGGGCGCCGATCTCGCCGCCGAGGCGGCCGAAATAGCCGACCGAATCGTCATCAAGATGGAGCCTTCCCAGTGGACAACCTCGACTTCCTCATGAACCGGGCCGGCGAAATCCTGCGCCGGCAGACGCCGCTTCTGGATCGTGAAAAACTGGCGGCCTACGTGCAGTCGTTTCTGTCCCGCCGCGATGCCTTTCTGGCAATCACCCGCCGTCATGGCTCGCCGCTTTATATTTTGGATGAACCGGCGCTGTTCGACCGGGCGTATCGATTCAGTGAAGCCTTCCAGCGGGAGATACCCCGAATCAATCTTTTTTATGCCTTGAAAAGCAACCATCACCCGGCCATCGCTTCCCGCCTGGCTGGATGCGGGATGGGACTCGATGTTTCCAGCGGCTTGGAGCTGCAGACCGCCCTGGCCATCCCCGACGTCCCGATCATCTTCAGCGGCCCCGGCAAGACTTTACCGGAATTGGCGCTGGCGGTCGCCCACGCCGACCGGGTGACGGTCCTGATCGACAGTTTCGGGGAGTTGGCCCGCCTGGAACAGGCCGCTTCCGCCGCCGGTGCCACGATGTCGGCCGGGGTGCGGCTGACCAACGACGAACGGGGGCTCTGGCGCAAATTCGGCATCCCCCCCGCCGATCTGGAACGGTTCATGACCGACGCGGACAGTTGCGCTCACGTGATGCTGTGCGGCCTGCAGTTTCACTCCAGCTGGAACATGGATCCCGAGCGACAGGTCGCCTTTATCTCCCGCCTGGGAGAGCTGATGGGGCAATTGCCGGCGCACCGACGAACGCAGATAACGTTTATCGATATCGGCGGCGGGTACTGGCCGGAGGCGGGAGAATGGCTGCAGGAAGCAGGTACGCCGGAAGGCCGGTTGCGGCAGTGTCTGCAACCGGAGACTTTTGGAACCAGCGGCCCCTACGGGTATCCGTCGACGCCCATCGACCTCTTCGCCGAACGGCTCGGCCGGGCAGTCAAGGCGGAACTGCATTCCCGGATCGATTGCCGCATCTTCGCCGAACCGGGGCGATGGTTGTGCCATGACGCCATGCATATCCTGTTGACGGTGATCGACAAGAAGGGAGACGACCTGGTCATCACCGACGGAGCCACCAACGCCATCGGCTGGGAACGGTTCGAGACCGACTATTTCCCGGTTATTAATCTGTCCCGTCCCGACCGCCAGGAACGGCCCGGCCTGGTGCTGGGATCGCTCTGCACGCCGCACGATGTCTGGGGTTACGGGTATTATGGGACCGATATCCAGCCTGGGGATATCCTGCTGATGCCGTCGCAGGGGGCGTATACGTACAGCCTTCGTCAGAACTTCATCAAGCCGGTGCCGGAAACGGCCGTTCTGTCCGCCGCGCCCGACCAAATCTAACCACCGCCGTTTTTCGGCGACGGCGCCGCTTCAACCAAACCAGCGATCGACCGAAAATTATACGGGACACGTTCGGCGGCAACCCGTATACTGGCCGCTGTCGAAGTTGTGATACGTGAACGGGCGTTTTTCGCCGGAATAACGGATGACCAGAGGCAATCAATTCAGATTCTTTGCGGCCGTGGCCGGAGGAGGGAAGGATGATTCTCTTCGACGCTGGCTGACCGTCGCCAGCGTCGAGGGGACGTTCGCCAACGTCTTCACGATTCTGACCGGCGGCGCTTTCCTCACCGGGCTGGCGTTGTACTTCGGCGCCAACGACGTCACTATCGGGCTTCTGGCGGCGTTGCCGTATCTGGCCCAGACGGCCCAGATTCTTTCGGCCTATCTGGTCGACTGCACCGGACAGCGGAAGGCGATCACGCTCTGGGCGGCGGTGGCCGCACGGCAGAGCTGGTGGCTGGTCCTTCCGCTGTTGTTTCTGCCGTCGGCCTGGCGGCTGGAGGCACTCCTGGTCATCGTGACCTTTTCCAATATCGCTCTCATGGTTTCCACCCCGGCCTGGATGGCCTGGATGGCCGATCTGGTGCCGGAACGGATTCGGGGACGGTACTTCGGCTTCCGCAGCGCGGCCGTGGCCTTCACCACGCTGGCCGCTACCATCGCCGGCGGGCTGATCCTCGATTATTTCCGAAGCTACGGGCGGGACCATATCGGCTTCGCCGTCATCACCGCCGCCGCCACGACATTCGCCCTGGCCGCCACCCTGTTGTTGAACCGAATCCCGGACCGTTCCGCCCATCAGCTCCGGGTTCCGTTCCAGTGGTCGCGGTTGCTGGAACCGTTTCAGGACAAGCTTTTCCGCCGCTTGCTGGAGATGATGCTGGCCTGGAATCTGGCCATCGGCATTTCGGCGGCGTTTTTCGCCGCCCATATGCTGACCAACCTGAAGATGAGCTTCACGCAGATTTCACTGTACAGTTGCCTGGGGTCATTGGTGGCGGTGGGGCTGAACCGTCCCTGGGGCAAGTTGATCGACCGTTTCGGTTCCAAAGCGGTGCTGGTTTTCTGCGCGCTGGGGATTTGCCTGGTGCCGCTGATCTGGCTGATACCCCGCCCCGACTCGCTCTGGATCCTGTGGTTCGAGGCGGTCTACGCCGGAGCGCTCTGGACCGGCTTCACTCTGGCCGTGTTCACCATCCCGATCGCCCATAGCCCGCGCGAGGGGCGGACGATCTATCTGGCGATGTTTTCGGTCGTCACCGGTCTGGCCTTTTTCATTTCCTCCACCGCCGGCGGCATTCTGGCCGAAAGTTGGAGCCGTATTCATTGGACGGTCGGGCCGCAGACAATAGTCAATTATCATCTGCTGTTCGTTTTGTCGGCCCTGATGCGCGCGGGGGCGGCCATCTTCTTCATGACTTTCCATGAGCCGCAAGGCAAGCCGCTGCCGATCATGGTGCATTTCATGGGTGATGCCGTGCTGGGACAATTGTCGCACGGCCGCCGATTGTTGTCCTGGTTGCGGCTCCGGGACGGGGATACTCCCCCATCGGGGGACGACGAATGAATCCGCTGAACTATTCGCCCCGACCTGAGGCGGTCAGGGACGCGATGATTCCCGCCAGCGAGACGGCGATGAGCCCGAAGACGAAATAGAGCGGATTGCCGGAAATCAGCAACGCCGTCACGCAAAGAATCAGGGCGATGACGGCCATCGTCCCGCCGACGACGGTCAGTTGCGTCCGAATCCCCCCGGGTGTTTTTGCCGCAGACGTCATAGACTTCCCTTCTCACGATGTTGAACGGGGCCGCTCCCCGGAAAAGTATAGCCGATTCGGCGACGATCCGCAAGTGCCATCGAGATTCCGATCCGACGGGTCAGTGGGGATTTCCGATCAGCACGAACCCGCCCCAGAAGAGCGGATGGCCGTGTGTTTTTTCCTGCCGTGATTTGCGAAGAATCTCGAGCGCAGAGGCGCGCAGGGCCTCCGCGCGGGACATGCCTCCCAGCCAAAGCTCATAGAACCGTTTCATTAATTCCGCCGTTTCCCGGTCGGGCACTCTCCAAAGGCTCATGACCAGCGACTGCGCCCCGGCATGCAGGAACGCCCGCTGCAAACCGAAGACGCCTTCCCCGGCCGACGGGGCCCCGACCCCCGATTCACACGCCGAAAGCGTGACCAGAGCGGTGCCCTGCAGATTCAGTCCCGACACCTCCAGGGCGGTCAGCAGACCGTCATCCGACGCCATCGAATCGAGCGCCGGCGGCGGCGGTGAATTGGCGCCCGCCAAACCAAGACCGGACCGCAGCAACGGATTGTAGGCTCCCGAGAGTCCGGCCATCAAGTCGGCGGCGGTAAAATACCCGTGCGTGGAAAGATGGAGGATATACGGCGGATCCGTCATCCCCTTCAAATTACCCTCACCGGCGTCGGCCCCGTACCACTCGCGGACAGTCAGGCGATTGGTTTGACGGAGGGACGAGGCGATCGCCTGCGATTCCTCACGGCTGTATTGCAGCGGGGTGAAGCGGTCCCGCCCTCCCCTCGTTCGGGAGGCTGCCTCTCGCTCCTCCGCCGCGACATCCGCGGAGGCGAACAGCGACGGATTGTCCTGATCGGGCGAGGGGGATGCGGTCCGGGAATGGTTATAGTCGGGGTCCCCGACGATCAGCGCCTCTCCATCCGCAACGGAACGGGAATCGAAACCGCGTATGTCCCGTCCCGACGAAACATAGCTGATGAGATACTGTTCGATGAGATAGGTCTCATTGGCCGTGGCCAGTATTTCGAACGGCAGCAGGTTCAGCATGCCGTCGGGAGCAATGAGCAGCGTAGACACCCCGGCCAGAAACGAGTCGACCGGAACGATCAGACGGCGATGGAGCTCCCCCGTGACCTCCTGCAGTCGTTCCTCCAGGTACGGCGCCGCCGGCGAATAGACTCGCTCCTCGGCGTCATAAATCAGCCGTCGGGCTTCGGCGACCAGGCTGTCGATTTCCGAAGCATCACCCAGGTCGATCATTCCCATTTCACGGTCTTTGGCCAAGGCAAATACCAGGTAGTGCGAGGGAAGAGAATCGGGATATTCACCACCGATTCTAATCATCGTATCTACCGGGCTATATACGTACTCGAGCAGGACCC
>JAAZOE010000224.1 GCA_012797915.1 Candidatus Zixiibacteriota bacterium
CCGAGATCATGATCGGTTTCGCATTTCTCGCGCAGGCATTTGCCGTCCAGGGCGATGGCTCTGACCTGGCCGTCGGCCCGGGCGTCGAAATGCCATCGATATGGAGGGATCAGCCACGACCACCCCAGGATGTCATCCTCTTTGAGAGTCTGGACCATGACCGCGCCCTTCTGCGGGGCGAAAATTTCCAGCATGACCCGGCCGTGACGGACGATATAAAACGTGTCCGCCGCCCCACCCTCACGGAAGATGTATTCATCGGCTTTGAATACCACATTGGAGGCACAACCAACCAACAAGGCGATATGAGCCGCATCCATGCCCTCGAAAAAGGGATGCTCGGCCAGGATTCTTTGAAGGTTCTCCATCGCGTCAACCTCCGGTTTGGAGTCTTAGGACTTTGGCCCCTTGTCGCCGTCGCGGACCAACCGGGCTTCCTCGGTCAGATCGATTCCGACCGGGCACCAGGTTATACACCGGCCGCAACCGACGCAGCCGAATGATCCGAATTGATCCGGCCAGTACGCCAGCTTGTGCATCAGCCATTGCCGATACCGGGCCGCCACGCTGGGTCGGATGCTTCCTCCGTGAATATAGGAAAATCCGACCGTGAAACAGGAGTCCCACCGGCGGGATCGCTCCGCCCGGCTGCCGTCCAATTCCGTGGTGTCTTCGACGTTCATACAGAAGCAGGTCGGGCAGACCAGAGTGCAGTTGCCACAGGTGAGGCACCGGTTGGCCACGTTACCCCAGTGCGGGCTGTCGAAATTGCGATTCAGGATGGCCGGAAGATCATCGGTATTCAATTTCCGCCCCATCTGGGCGGCCGCGACCGCCTCGGCCTCCCCGGCGGCCTGAAGCTCGGCCTGGCCGGCATCCTTGTGAGTCAGGCCGTTCATGATTTTCGCGCCGGCGTCGGAACCGACCTGGACCACGAAATAATGGCGTCCGCCTTCAATCACCTCAGTGAGAGCCAAATCGTATCCCGCGGTCGCCTTTGGGCCTGTCTTCATTGAGGCGCAGAAACAGGTTCCGCCAGCCCGCGTGCAGTTGACCGCCACGACAAACAAGTTTTTCCGGTTTTCCGCGTATGCCGTATCGGCATAGGGACCACCCGTTAAGACCTTGTCGTGTATGGCGATAGCCGCCAGCTCGCAGGGGCGAACGCCGATGAACGCCTGTTTTTCGACTTTCGGTTCCGACGGAATGATTTTGAATCGGCGCTCATCCTTCTGGACCTCGTAGAGGCGTCTCTCGGGGGGATACAGGAATTTCTTCCATGACGTCGGTCCGACCGTATACCCGAACAGGGCGCCGGTCTTATCCTTCGAAAGGCGATAGGTGCCGTTGTCCTGGTTGTCCAGCCAACCTGCCGGAAGATCATCGGTCGATGATATCCGGTCGTAAACGATTGCATTGCCGCCGAGCGTCGGACCAAAAAGCCCATAGCCCGCTTTCTTGAGGGAGTCGAAAAGACCCTGCAGGTCCTTTCTCTCAACCACCGTCTTGGTATCTGTTTGCATATTACTCATCGACATTGTGAATTTATTCACATTCTCTGCATGGAAGTTTAGCGCACGGGCGGGTCAAAGTCAATAGGTAAAACGGATTTTTTATCCGAGGAGACTGGCCGGGCGGGCATTAGTCGGGGAAACGGGAGAGGCACAGGGCCGCTCGACCGGGATCGCTTGGATTCGGAGTTGTCAGAAAGGGGACAAAAAAGGGGGGTAATGCCTTTTTTGCTTGACTTTTGCGCCCTTTGTGGCATATTACCCACGAGAGAGGTAAGGTGGGCAATATTTTGCCGTGATTCCAATTGCCTACCTGCGACATATCTGTCCTTTGTGGATGGCATTTCCGGAGGCGTTTGCTGATCGGGCGAAGTGTATTCGCACGATTCGGGAGGCGTTGCTTTGGGTTTGTCACGAGGGAAGGAGAAGAAAAGAGAGGCCGAGGACAGGGTGTTCATTCCTGTGTGAAGCGATTTCTGGGCTGGAATTGCGAAGATGGGAAACGGCACCCCTACGAGTATCGAGTTCCGTTTGATGACGCAAAAGAACCACCTCATTGGTTCTCTGAATCGCCGGCCGCATGGCACCGGGAAACCCGCCCCCCGGCGGAAATCCCCCTGCGGCTGTCGTCCGGCTCCGGTTCCGGACCCGGGGGATGGGCCATGGGGATGTCACTCAACTTTCAACTCACTCGTAGGAGGTTTCTCATGAAAAAGCTAGTCGCGCTAGCCCTATTTTTGGTGGTATGTTTCGGATGGTTTGTTGCACCGCTGGTCGCCGATGGTGACGATCCGGTCCCTCCTGGAGCGACCAAATCAGCAACACTGCCGGGAGACGACAGCAAGACCAATGATCCGATAATGTCGCCTGTCGGGGATGATGAGACAGGCTTGGTGGAAGTGATTATCGATGGATTGGGGCTTGACCCGATCATAGAAATCGCGTTGGTTGTGCTGATCGAAGGGTAGTAATAATGAAGGGGTTTTGGTACTGCCTGACATGAGCCGAACGATTTGGCAAACTCTCGGAATCGTCCAGAGGCTTCTTGACGACATGAAGTTCAAGGAGGCGGCAAAGGCCTTGGGAGAAGTCGACTTCGAGTCGATTTCTCCCGAGGAGAAGGCGTTTTATTGCCTGCTCCGGGTGGAATGTGGTCTTCCATTGGGAGACTATGGCACCGAAGAATACATTAACCACAGCCTGCGGTATTACCTGGAAAAGCAGTATGACGAGAATTTTGCGCGGGCCAAGTTGCTACAGGGCTGGAGGTTAATGCTAAAGACTGAATATTTCGAAGCGCGGGAAGCATTGACTGAGGCAGTGGCGGCGTACAGAAAATGCAATAGTGATGCCGGACAAGCACGTGCGTTTTGCCGTTTGGGATATGTGTATCTTCAGTTCGGTGATCTTGAGACCGCCGAGAATTACACGCGACGAGCCGCGCAATACTATGAACGACAACAAGATTATGCCCGGTTGGGGAATATCCTCCTAAGCCTAGTCGGGACCGTTGTGGCCTGCGGTTACTTTCAAAAGGGAATGATGATATTGCGAGAAATCGAGCCCAATCTGCCTCGGCTCACGGAAATGGATCAAGGTTCTTATTATGCCACGTGCGCCTTTCCGGCCGCGGTGACAGGGGATTTTGCGCAAGCGTATCGGTCGATCAACACGGCGATTCAGATCATGGAGGCATTCCCCCGGGAAAAAGCCAGGTGCTTGTACAAGCTTGGTCGGATATTGCTCTTGGATGACAATCCGGCGAAGGCGGAAGGAGCCTTTTCGGAGGGATTGCGAATTGTCGTGAATTACAATGCGGCGGCGGCGGAGTCATATAAACGACATCTCGCCGAAATCTATCTGAAATTGGGGAGACTCGAGGATGCGCGGGAATACCTCGAAACGGCCGCGAAACTGGCCGAAGAGATGACCGATCGTTCCGAGATCGCCCATTGTTATCGGATCCGGGCGCTTTTGGCGGTGGAAGAGTCTCGCGACGCCGAAGCTCGGGAAGAATTCAGGGAAGCGCTGGGCATCTTTTCCCGGATTAACCATCGCTATTACTTGGCCGTAACCCGTTATCAAGCGGCGATATCGGGATTGTTCCCGCCTGGGGAGCAACAGGCTATGCTCTACCTGGCTCGTGAGTATTTCGAGAGCGAGAAGCTGGTACCATATATCGAAAAGGTAAAGTCGGCCATCCTCCCGGACATCGCTCCCCCGATGCGAATTGGACGAATGGAAACCAAGCCACCGACGATCATAGCCGTCAATGCGGAAGTCAAACGGCTTCTGAATCTGGCCCATCGAGCGGCGCAGTCCGACATTTCCATCCTATTGACCGGGGAAACCGGAACCGGAAAGGACTTATTGGCCGAGTATATCCATCATTGTTCCGATCGAACGGGAAGGTTCGTGGCCGTCAACTCGGCCGCCATCCCCGAGAACATGATCGAAGCGGAATTGTTCGGATACAGCCGCGGCGCCTATACCGGGGCCGATCGAGAGAAGACCGGATTGATCGAAGAGGCCAATGACGGCACTTTGTATCTGAATGAGATCGCCGACTCATCCCCAGCCTTCCAAGCCAAGCTCCTTGACGCGTTGGAACGAAAAGTGATCCGTCGACTGGGGGAAAACACGGAACGGGCAGTCGCCTTTCGGCTGATTGCCGCTACGAATCATGATATCGAGAAACTGGTGGATGAGGGTCGTTTCCGCATTGATCTATATCATCGCATCAGCGAAATAAGCATTAATCTCCCGCCGCTCAGTGAACGCCCCGATGATATCCCCGAATTGGTACGTCATTTCCTTTCCCTCGGCGGCGTTTCTTTCGATCCGGCCAGAGACGGCCGTGAATTGGACGAGATATATGTCCGCCTGCAGAGCCGACGATGGCCGGGGAACATCCGTCAGTTAAAGTCCGAACTGGCGCGGCTGATACTTCTTTCCCACGGAGATCTCCATCGGATGAAGGACGCGATGGACGAGGGCAGGCAGGTCTCAAGCATTCAAGATCGTCTGGCCACAACCCTGGAAATGACCGGATGGAATCGTCGAGAGGCGGCCAGGGAGTTAGGAATCAATGAGATAACCGTGCGTCGCTGGATAAAGAAACTGAACCTCCGTCCCCCCTTAAAAAACCACGGAAAATAGTCCGACACTCCTGCGACATTGCGTCAATATGGCACGTCATATGTCGCAGCCATTTCTTATTGATAAATATCTCAAACTCCTCTATGGCGCGGCATCCAGCGCGACATTTAACCGTTTTAATCTCCCAAAACCGTCCGGTTTTATACGGTGTCCGCATCGACTATCCCCTTAATAGTCAGCATCTTTGCGGTGATAGTCACTTCTTTTCAGCTAATTGGCACATCGTTTGATCACCATACCGATAGATAAAAATATTTGCCGGTTTCTTGGAACGGCGCGACTGCCCGACACGGCAAAATATAACCTCCTTCCTCTCTTGTTTTTATGGCGGTCGCATTTAGGCACACGCCCGCCCGGGCGTGTGCCGACCTGACCGGGAGAGTCGGCAATGGGGGTGTGTGATTCGGTTGTCGGCTGGGCGAAGGATGGCCGGGCCAAGGACAGCGGACGCAACAAGAGATGTCGGAGTAATGCGGGTGCCGATGTCGTCGGCCGGTGGGGGGCGTAAGCCGGATGGCCGATGGACAGGCATGTGAAAAGCGTTCAAGACCTCCTTCCTCTCTTTTATTATGGTGCCCGCAACAGAACACTCCCCGCCAGGGGTTGTGTTCTCTGCAACTGCCGGGCCGGACGAGAAATTGAGTGCCCAACGAAGTTTCTCGCCCGCCCGGCAACTTTTTTATCCCGGCCCCTATGATCTCTTCCGTAGTCTGAGGTCATCGGCGAGCTTCCATTCCCACCCCGCAAGAACCGCGCGGCAAATTAGAGTCGCATGAATAGTATCAGGGCGGGTAAGCCGGATCCGGCTGGTAACTGGAAGGGAATTTTCGCCGGTGATGGCCGATTTCCATGAGACTGCCAGTCAATCTCCGCGTGAAGGCCAACAATTACTACGGGAAGGTATCCTTTTGAGAGACTTCTTGGTGGATTAGTCGCTTCCCGTTACGCCAATCCATTGATCGGTAAGGCGTTGTGTCGTTTACTTGGAAGGGTGGGAACTGCCACGGACGGGAGCTGTTTTCATCGGGTATGGGGGAGTTCGATCGGTCCAAGGTAAAAAGGGGCGAATATCGACGATTTTGACGGCCAAAAAACACTTGACAACAATATCGAGGGGCCGTTTATTGGGCGCGTTGGTGTTCCCGATAACAGGTTTAAAATGTTAGCGAGTTCGCTGACGGAAAACAGAACGAAAGAGGATAAGCGGGAAAATCAGGCGATTGAGATTGAATTAAATCCCAAAGCGAAGACAAGCGGATTTAAACGTCCTTGATTGGATGTGTGCGGGTAGGCCGGGCTTGCGCATGTCCTTTTTTTTTAACCCGAGATTCTAACCGGTGAAGAGGTGTAACACAATGTTCAAGAGAGTTTCAATTGTTATGGCGGCTCTGGCTTTGCTTTTCGTGGCTGGTTGCAGCAAAGCTCCTGAGGTCGAAATGAAGAATGCGGATGCGGCGATGCAGGCTGCCGTGACGGCTGAGGCCGAACAGTATGCACCGGAGGCCTACCGTATCGCTAACGACACGCTGAACGCGGCGAAGGCTGCCAAGACGGAGCAGGATTCGAAGTTCGCGCTGTTCAGAAGCTATGGCAAGTCCAAGGCCATGTTCGTTTCCGCCCAGGCTCTGGCCGACAAGGCCGCCGCCGAGGCTGCAACCGAGAAGGAACGGGTCAGATTGGAAGTCATGGACATGATTACCCTTACCCAGGCCGTCGTTGACAGTGCCACCGTGGCCCTGGAAAAGGCGCCCAAGGGAAAGGGCAACAAGGCCGATATCGAATTGATCGCCAATGACCTGGCTTCGACGAATTCCGCATTCGCGGCGGCGAAGGCTGATTTCGACGCCGGCAAGTTCTTGGCCGCGAAGGGCAAACTGGAAGCGGTCCAGAGCAAAGCCCGCAGCATCATGGCTGAAATCGCCGCGGCTCGGGCTCGGAAGTAGTTGTCAGACCAGTTACGGTAACGGGTACTACAGGCATAGATAAAGGCCGTCGTGTTGCGACATACGACGGCCTTTATCCCAATGACTCCGCCGTGTTCCGTTACGGCGACTTTTTACATGGTTTAATTCACCGGGACTCGGCATAATATCGACGTGAAACAGGTCGCCATTGGATTAGCCGTCGTGCTGGGTTGGTGTCTGGCAGGATGCCAAGAACAGCCGATCTCGACTCTGCAGCGAGCCCGATCCGCCTTGGAGCGGGCGGCCGGCGTGGGGGCTCTTCGGTATGCCGAAGCAGACTATCGCCGGGCGGAGGCTGTCTTCCAGGAAGGACAATTGGAAATTGCCCGTCAGAAAGGGCGTCTGGCGCCGTGGCGGGACTATACTATCGCCGATTCCCTTCTGCGGACGGCCTTCGAATCGGCGGACAAAGCGGCCCGGGATGCGCAAAGCCGCATCCATGATCTGCAGTACCGAGTGCAGAGCGAACAGGAGAATCTCCGCCGGGACCTGGCCATGTGGCGGGAAGGACTGGACGGGTCATTGCGGGTGTACAACGCCGAGAAATACTGGGGTTCGGCGGAACTGGCCCTGCGGACCAGCGAACGGTTGTTCGCCCAGGCGGAATACACGGCCGCGATCGAGTCGATTTTCGATGCCCGCGAGTGGTTGTCGCGGATGAGTCGGGTGCTCACGGAATACGCCAACGACGAAGCTTCGGGGCTGAAACTCTGGCGGCGGTGGGTGCAGGAAACGGTGGATGAGTCGCGTCGTTCGGGAGGGACGGCCATCATCGTGAACAAGACCGCACACAAGCTGTACCTGCTGCAGGGGGGGAAGGTGATTCGCACCTATGACTGCGAGCTGGGGTACAACTCGGCCCGGCAGAAATATTTCTCCGGCGACGGGGCGACGCCGGAAGGGAAATATCATGTGACCCAGGCTCGTCACCGGGGCAGCCGGTACTACAAAGCGCTGATGATCAACTATCCCAATGAACGGGATCGGCAGATATTCGCCCAGAACAAATCCCGGGGGGTCATTTCCAAACGGGCCCGCATCGGCGGCCTGATCGAGATTCACGGCGAAGGGGGCCGCAACGACGACTGGACGGAAGGGTGTATCGCCCTGACCAACCGGGAGATGGATCAAATCATGCAATATGCCACGGTGGGCACTCCGGTCACCATCGTGCGCCGTTCCGATCGGTGGCCATGAGACGCTTTCTGCTCATACTCCTGACGTTGCTGATCGTCCTGGCGGCGGGATTCGTAATGACGGTCATCGTCGTCAACCGGCGGATTTCCCTCCAATACGAGGAGACCGCGGCGGTCGACAGCCTGACGACCACGTTACCGGCGGATACGAAGGCCGCCCAGAAGGCGCTCAAGGAGGCGCGGACCGCCCTGGCCAAATACCGTCCGACCGGACCGTATGTCGTAATCAACACCCATGCCAACAAATTGATGTGGCGCACCATGGATTCGGTGTTGTATGCCTGGACCTGTTCCACCGGCACGGGGGGCGAGTTGGTGGACAGCGCAACCAATCGCCGCTGGGTATTCGACACGCCGCGGGGGGTGTTCAAGGTCGACAGCAAGCTGGCCGAACCGTGGTGGCGCAAGCCGGACTGGGCGTATATCGAAGAAGATGAAAAGATCCCCAAGAATGAGAACGAACGGTATGATCCCCAAATGATGGGGGATTACGCCATCGGTTTCGGCGACGGGTATTTCATTCACGGCACGATCTATGAGCGTTTGCTGGGAATCAGCGTTACCCACGGGTGCGTGCGCCTCGGGGCGGACGATCTGAAGGTTCTGTGGGGCTTGGCCAAACATGGGACGTATGTCTATATATTTTGACCGCCTCGGCCTCCGAAGGATGGCCCACTGGCTGTTGATTGCCCTCGCCGGGCTGATTCTGGCGACGACGGGACTCTCCTGCGGCGGCGAGGAAACGGCCGAACCCCCGGCGCGTCCGGAAACGGCGGCCGTGTCGACCAAGGGGAAGACCAAGAGTAAGGAAAAACCGTGGGACCGGACCGCGGCTGAAGCCGAATATCGGCTCATCCGGAGCGAACTGAGCCTCATTAAAACCGGCAAGCCGTATCTGGTGCTCGATTTCGGCCGCGACCGCCTGCTGCTCAAGCTCAAAGGGGCGGTCATTTGGAGTTACCCGATGGTATTCGCGGAGGGAGATGCCGGGCGGGTGGCTGGTTTTCGGAAACGGTTCCAGGGCGAAAGCGGTCGGCTGATTCGGATACTGACCGGCAAGCACCTTTTCGCCGCCAAGGAACAGACCTCCGATTCGCTCCTGGCCATCGTCGGATCGGCCGTGAAAGTCGACCCGAATACGCTTCAGCGGGAACTGCCCGAACGCTTTCAGCTGCACTGGGGGGACGATCTGGTGCTGGAGGTGCGGACCGATATCACCGGCACCCCGGTTTCCCGATTCCATAATGCCATGATCGAGATCGGCCGGGTGTTGAATCTTCCCTTCGGCGAATCAATACTGGTCGTCAAGATCAAGCCGGAGGAAGGGTTGACCCTCTATCG
>JAAZOE010000225.1 GCA_012797915.1 Candidatus Zixiibacteriota bacterium
GCGCCTCGATTGCCGCGACCTGAAGCTGGAGGAACTGGCGGTATCGTCAGAAGGGGGAAGGATCCGAATCATGCTCGGGACGACTGTCCCGCAGTCGAAAGTGACGCTGCAGGGGGCGGAGGCCGATTTCCGCCTGACTCTTCCTCCCGAATGCGGCCTCCGGGTGCAAAGCGGCAACGAGGAAATGGCCCGCTTTCTGAATCGGCTCGGCCTGATCGGGTCGGGAACAATCTTCACGACGGCCGGTTATGATACCGTGAAGGCCAAAATCGAACTCGAGCTGGCCCCGAATGTGACGCAACTGGCGATAGACTATTTTTGATGTCTCGGAATAGAGAGGTTCACCACCCCCGGTCATGGCGGTCGGGGGTTTTTTTATATATATTGGCGGCGGCAAAAGGAGGCCGGATGAGAATTTCGTCACTTGCCGCCGTTATTCTGGCCGGCGTACTGCTGGTCGCCGCCGGTTGCGGACAAAAAGCCGAATCCACGCTGGATCGGGTGGAAAGAACCAAGGTGTTGCGGATCGGGACCGATGCCACCTATCCACCGTTCGAAACGGTCAACACCGCCACCGGACGGCCGGAAGGATTCGATATCGACCTGGTCGAGGCAATCTGCGCCCGACAAGGATGGCGGGCCGAGATTATCGTCACGCCGTTCGACGGAATCGTCCCCGGCCTGACTGGAGAGAAATACGACCTGATTATTTCCGCCTTCACGATTACGCCGGAGCGGGCCGGGGCGGTCTTGTTTTCCGATCCCTATTACGACGCCGGGCAGTCGATCGCGGTGCCGCTGGAAGAGACGACCATAAAAACCCTGGCGGATCTGACCGGGAAGAAGGTCGGCGTTCAACTGGGAACGACCGGAGAGCGGCTGGCGAGCTCATTGCCCGGAGTCGAGGTGATTTCCTTCGAGAATATCGGGTCGGCATTTATCGATATGGAAAACGGGCGGCTCGACGCCGTACTCAATGACCTTCCAACCTCAACCAAACTCATCGGCACCCGCGGGCGGGCGATGATTGTCGCCCAAGGATTGTCAGACGAGAAGTACGGGATGGCGGTTCGGCCGGCCGATACCACCCTCATCGAGGCCGTCAACCAGGCTTTGCAGGAATTCAAAGAATCGGGCCTGATCGAACAGCTGCAGGCAAAGTGGTTTTAACCCGCTAAGACAATGTCCGGGGCCGGCCACGGCGGATTTCTCCCGCTGACGCAGGGCGGAATCGTAAATCGTTTCACAAAATCCAGAAATCGGATTCATAGGTATGCATCCGATTTCACTATTCTCCGGTTTGGGAATAGCTGCATTAATTCTGAGCAATTATTTTATCGGTCCCCGACCTGATATTTTGGTTTAATGAAGATTGATTTTATCGGATATCGGACGGCCGTTCCATCCCGGGCCGTAATCGCTTGATTATAAAGGCGATAATTTGTTTCCGGGGGCACAATCTGCTTGACAGTTTTCGGTTGACAATTATATTTTATCGGGAAATGAGCTAGGCCCCCACCTCGTTTTTCCCCATACTTGCGCCGGCAGGTCATTTGGTCTGCTTTTACGCATCTGGTATGCTACATGTTAACATGTCGGGATAAGACTGAGTATGAATCTATGCGTCTACAGAACCTACCGGCTGGACAGAGTAAGCGAGACGGCGGGAAACTGCCGCGGAGTTGAAACCTTTGGGAGGACCTATGCTTAGGCCCGGACATAAATACCTGGTGGCGGCGATGCTGGTTTTGGTATCGGTTTCACCGCTCCGGGCGTTCTATGACGGCGACAACCAACCTGACGGCCAACCACCGAATTACTCGCTGTTGGATTCCAGCTATTTCCTGGGGGCGCCCGAGTTTGCCGGCTATACTGCCCGTGAATTGGGCGGTTACTATATTTTCAAGGACGAGCAGAACGGCCGATGGAACGTCATGGGTCTGGTTTGGCCGGGCGGGACGCTCTACGAGCAGGTCCATGGCTCCGTCCTGGTCCAGATGGACGCCGAACCCCAGGAAGGGGTGAACGTCTGGCCGATCGGCTATTACTATACCGGCGATCTGCGCAAAAACGACCGGTGGGGCTGGACGAAATGGCCCGATGAGGTCGCTCCCAATCTGTATGAAATCTGGTGGGATTTCACCATCGATGTGGCCCGCCTGTCCCGAATCACCGACCGACTCGATACCGTCGGGATTTCCTTCACCGGGTGCGCCTTCGATTTCAACCTCTGGGCGACCGGGCATTTTGCGGCCTTCACCGCCGCGCAGGTGAAGGTGGGGCCTGACATGATCCCGCTGACGGATATTCCGGCCTTCGTCGATACCTATCCCGGCCTGGCCGACCAGTATCAGGGGAGCACCCCGCGCCGGGAACCGAATACCAGTAATTTTACCCTGAAAGATTTTCCGGGAGAGAGCTTCAACACCGACGGCCTTCTTCCGGCCGATGATATTTACGGCGGCGCCCGCGTCTATGAAGCGAACGGCGTGCAGTTTTCGGTGTCCGCCTGCCTGCCGCCGGGGAACAATCCCCCCGTGTTTCTGCCGCCGATGGGAACGACTAGGGAGTTGACCCTCTGCCTTGGCTCCACCATTACCGATACCATCCGCGCGACCGATCCCGATGAGGGGGATATCCTGACGATGGAACTCCTATCCGGGCCGGGGGTGTTGACCTCCTCGCCGGGGCCGTCGTCGCTCGACGGATACTTTGCCTGGACGCCGACCGCCGCCGGCACGTATACCGTCGTGTACCAAGTTACCGATTCGCACGGCTTGTTCGCCGTGGATTCCCTGACCTATACGATTACCCTGAATCAACCCCCGACCGCGCAGGCGGACGATACGGCTATCGCTGTCTGTTGGCCGGGCAATCCCGTCTGCCGGACGGTCACTGCGACCGATCCCGAAGGCGATCCGCTGATGTTCACCCTTCTGGACGGGCAGGGGAGTATCGATCCATCGACCGGCGAACTCTGCTTCACGCCCGAAACTGCCGGCGACTACGGTTTCCTCGTGGCCGTGAACGATACCTGCGGTGCGGACACGGTTTCTTTCGTGATAACCATCGCCGAGAATACTCCGCCGCAGATCAATCCCTATGATTCGCTGGTCGTGGCCTGCGCCGTCGATACCATCTGCTTCAATGTTACCGCGTCCGATCCCGATACCGGCGACAGCCTGGTGATTATCCCTCTGTCCGGCCCGGGACAGTTTACCCTGACAGGCAACGGCCTCGGACGGCAATGTTTCCTGCCGGCGGACGTCGATTCGGCCCGCTATGTCTTTACCTACGGCGTGACCGATGACTGCCTGCGTGATGAAGGCCTCAATAAACTGGTGCCGCCCCCGTCGACCGATTCCATCATCATCATCGTCATTACCAATCGTCCGCCGACCATCGTTTGTCCGGACGTTCAGGCAAAGCTGTTGTGCGCTCCGGAGATGATCTGCCATACCTTTGGGACCGCCGACCAGGAAGAAGTGACCTGGACGCTTTTATCCGGGACGGGATCAATCGATCCGGTCACCGGGCGGTTGTGTTTCTATGCCGGTTCCTCGGGCCGGTACTCGTTCACGGTCGCGGCCGCCAATGCCTGCGGCGCCGATACCTGCACGGCCGTCTTCGACGTGACCCTGGATTCGCCGCCGACGGTGTCCATCCCCGACACCACCGTGCGGTTGTGCGCCCTGGAGGAAATCTGCCTGCCGATAACGTATGCCGATCCGGACGATAATATCGTCAGTATCGCGGTTCAATCCGAAAAATATATCGTCACTCCGCCCGGCATGGTCTGTTTCACCCCGACCGGTCCGGGGACTTATGAGATCATCGTCACCGTGGCCGATTCCTGCGGCCATGCCGCCTCCGATACCGCCTCCGTCGAAGTGGTGCTGGATGCCGCGCCGGTCCTGGCTTGTCCTCCGGAACCGATTATCGCCGCCCTGTGCACGGCGGATACGATCTGCGTCCCGATCGGCGTGGAACCCTCGGGAAGCGCAATCAACGTGACGACTCCGGGGGCCTGGTATGAAAACGGCCAGGTCTGCTTCTTCGCCGCCGAAAGCGGCGAGTACCGGATAACGGTTACATCCGCCAATGACTGCGGCGCGGATACGTGCGAAATCGTCGCTCAGGTAACCGTCGGCATCCCGCCGATCCTTACCTGCCCGCCGGACGAGAGCAGACACCTCTGCGGTCCCGATTCGATTTCGATTCCGGTGACGGTTTCCCCGGCCGAGGCCGTGATCCGGGTGTTGCCGGACGGAGTCTATCGGAATGGATGGGTGACCTTTTACGCCGGGACGGAAGGAACCCGGTGTCTGACGATAATCGCCGAGACCGAATGCGGTGCCGATACCTGCGGCGTTTGTGTCGACGTCACGTTCGACAACCTGCCCCAGGTCGTCCTGCCCGATACGGCCGTGGCTCTGTGCGCGGTCGAGGAAATCTGCCTGCCGGTGAGCGTCACCGATGCTGATAACAACCTCGCCGATATCACGGTTTCCCCGGCGTGGGCTGCTCTGGTCGATGAACAGATTTGTTTCATGCCCGAGGGCGCGGGGAGATATGAAATCGTCGTCACGGCGGTCGATTCCTGCGGTAACCGGTTTGCGGATACCGCCCGGGTCGATGTCGCCGTAAATACACCCCCGACGGTTTCCATTCCCGATACGACGGTGTTTATCTGTGGTCCGACCGAAGTTTGTTTGCCGGTGACGGCGAGTGATCCTGATGGAAACATCGTGTCGATAGCGACCGAACCGCCGGCCGTGTATGACGTCGAAACCGGAACGGTCTGCCTGACCGTGATGGAATCCGGTACTTATATAGTTACGGTCACCGCCGTTGACGATTGCGGCGATTCGGTGACCACGACGGCGAATATATTCGTTTCCGCCAACAATCCACCGATGGTGACCGCCCCCGGGGATACCTCGGTAACTCAGTGCGACCCGGTGGAAGTGTGCCTGAGCGGGATCGCCGGTTCCGATCCCGAAGACGGCGTCCTTGCGGTAACGGTGACGCCGAATATCGGTCAGTTCTCTGACGGCATCTACTGCTTCCTGCCGGATACGGCCGGAGTCTATACATTGATTATGACAGTGGCCGATGCCTGCGGGGCGACCGATGCCGATACGGTTTTGGTGACGGTGGCGCGGGGGGCGACACCGGTGGTGACCTGTCCCGAGCCACAGACGGCCGCTTTGTGTCAGCCCGATTCGATCTGCGTTCCGGTGAGCGTCAGTCCGGCCGAAGCGATCGTAACGATTCTCGAGCCGGGGGCCGAATATCGCGATGGAAACGTCTGTTTCTATGCCGCGGAGGACGGCGTCTATCAATTCACGGTGGTGGCCGCCAATGAGTGCGGCGCGGACACCTGTACGGTCACGGTGAATGTCACCGTCGGCATTCCCCCGATTGTCAGTTGCCCCGGAACTCAGAACAGGCATGTGTGCGGTCCCGATTCGCTCGCGATTCCGGTGACGGTCAGCCCGGCCGATGCCGCGGTGCGAGTTCTGCCGGCCGGCGTCTATGATAATGGCTTGGTGACGTTCTGGGCCGCAACGGCGGGGACCCACTGTCTGACGGTTATTGCCGAAACGGAGTGCGGTGCGGATACCTGCGAAGTGTGCGTCAATGTCACCTTTGACTTGCCGCCGGTGGTGAGCCTGCCCGATTCGACTGTGACGCTTTGTCAGCCGGGCGAAATCTGCATCCCGATGACCTTCACGGATCCGGATGATAATATCGCCAGCATCACCGTCGAACAGCCGGGATACAAGCTGACGGAAGGGTTCGTCTGTCTCAACATCGATGCCTCCGGTATCTACCGGGTTATCGTGACCGTAACCGATTCCTGCGGGTTGAGCGATGTCGATACCGCGACGGTGACGGTGACGCTGAATATGCCGCCGGAGGTCTCGGTGCCGGATACGGCCGTCTTCATCTGCGGGCCGACGGAAATCTGTCTGCCCGTGACCATGAGCGATGGCGACGGCGCCATCGACTCGGTGGTGGTGACGCCGCCGGCGTTCTACAACGAAGCCACGCAATCGGTCTGCATGATCGTCAGCAAGAGCGGAACCTACGACCTGATGGCTATCGTCTATGACGACTGCGGCTCTTCCGCCTCCGCCATCGCCACCATCACGGCCGCGCTCAACCATCCGCCGGAGGTGACCGCGCCGGGAGATACGGCGGTGTTCCAGTGTCTGGCCGAGGAAATCTGTTTGAGCGGATTCGCCGCCTCCGACCTCGACGGCAACCTGGTTGACTTGAGCATTACTCCCGCGCTCGGCGAATTCGTCGACGAAACTTATTGCTTCACCCCGAGCGCGGCCGGAACCTATATCCTCGCGGTCACGGCCGCCGATTCCTGCGGCGCCACCGCGACCGACACCGTCCGGGTGACGGTGACGTGGAATCAGCCGCCCACCGTGGCCGTCAATGACTCGTCCGTGTTCGCCTGCCAACTGACCGAAATCTGTCTGCCGGTGACGATGTCCGATCCGGATGGCGCGGTGGATTCGGTGGTGGTCGGCCCGGTCGGGTACCTCGATATCGTCAAACAGATGATCTGCGTCCCGGTGTCCGAAGCCGGAACCTATGAGATAACCGTAACGGTCTTCGACGACTGCGGCGCCTCGGCCTCCGATGCCGCCCGGCTGACTGTCACGATCAACCGCCCGCCGGCGCTGGTGACTCCGCCGCAAATACCGATGACGCTCTGCGAACTGAAGCCCGTCTGCGTCGATATCACCGTCTCCGATCCCGACGACAATCTGGCCGACGTGCGGGCGACCACGTCCTGCGGCGGCCCGGTCATATATGATCCATTGACGCATAAGCTCTGCTGGACGCCGGATGCGTTCGGCCTGTGCAGCCTGACTGTCATCGCCGGCGACGGCTGCGGCGCGGCCGATACCGCGCTGGCGACCGTGCTGTTTACCCCGGGGACCCTGCCCGACCCCATCTGTCCGCCCGATACGATCGTCCGACTCTGCAACCCGGGCGAAGTGTGCCTGATCGTCGGTTCGCCGGGACACAACGTCACGGTCCACCCGACCTACTTTAACTACGACCCGGCGACCGGGAAACTCTGCTACAACGTCGACGGCAGCCGCGTGGATACAGTGTGGGTCCTCGATGCCACCGACTGCGGCGTCGATTCCTGCCGGTTTGTCATCCGGACCATCGTCAACCAGGGACCGAAAATTACCGGCGAACCGGTGACGGAGGGACGGTTCTGCGACCCGTTCATCCTGTGCCTCGGGGTGACGATCTCCGATCCGGAGAACAACATCGCCTCCGTTGTCGCCGACGGCTGCAACGGTGCGGCCTATGATCCGGCCACCCGGAAGGTGTGCCTGCCGATCAGCGACGATATCGACTGTACGCTGCGCGTGACCGTGACCGATTCATGCGGTCTGTCGGCCGCCTGGAGCACCCGGGTGGTGATGCGTCGGAATAACGCCCCGGTGGTTACGGCGCCGGAGTTGAAAACGATCGTCCGCTGCGATACCGATACGACGGCGGTGGTCATTCCCGAATTCTGCGTTACCGACGCCGAGTACGATCCGATCGAGATGGTATTGGATTCCGGTCTGGGGATCTTCGATTTCAATCCGACCACCAACTGCGGCGTGCTGACCTTCACCCCGCCGACCAATGATTCCGCGCAGTATTGTTTCCGGCTGCGCGCCAGCGACATTTGCGATACGGTGTTTACCGATTATTGCCTGACGATTCTGCCGACGGCGGTCTGTTCCACCTGCGTGGATATCGCCATCGTCGGACCCGGCTGCGTCTCGGTCGGGGCCA
>JAAZOE010000226.1 GCA_012797915.1 Candidatus Zixiibacteriota bacterium
CCCAGACCTTCCCCTTCACGATCGACAAGCAGGTGAGCGCCGACACCGCCTATCCCGGCGACACCCTGACCTATACCATCCGGGCCGTCTACACCACGGCCACCAAACCCTGGACCCAGCCGGTCTGGGACAACCTTCCGCCGCTGTTGGATTATGTCCCCGGCAGCGCTACCGGCGACCCGGTGTTCGATGCCGTCTACAACCGTCTGCGCTGGTCGCTGAGCGGCGCCGGCGCGAGCGATACGGTCACGGTCACCTTCCGGGCCGTCATCGATTCGGCCCTCAGCAGCATCGGCGTCGTTTCCAACATCGCCTATGTCCCCGGCGGCACGGGACCGCGCGACACGGCCACGACCATCATCATCCTGCGGCCGGTTCCTCCGGAACTGACCATCGACAAGGCGGTCAACGTCGATTCCGCCTTTGCCGGCGACACGCTGACCTATACACTAGTAGTTGAAAATGTCGGACCGACGACAGCCGAGACGGTGACGGTAACCGACGTCATCCCCGACCATACGACCTATATTCTCGGCAGCGCCATGCCCGACGGAATCTACGATCCGACAGAAGACAAGATTGCCTGGGGGTTGCCCGGTCTTGAACCCGGCGAATCGGCAACCCTGACCTTCCAGGCGGCTATCGACAAGGACACGCCTGACAGCACGGCCATCGCCAACTTCGCCCTGATTACCGCACCGGAAACGATCCCCAGCGACACGGTCATCACCATCGTCAAACCGCATATTCCGATTCCACCGGAGTTGAACATCACGAAGGCGGTGGACTCGACTCTGGCCTCGGCCGGGAGTGAATTAACCTATACCCTGACGGTACGGAATGTCGGTGAAGTTGCCGTCGACAGCGCGGTAGTCACCGACGCCGTTCCGAATCTGACAACGTATGTGCTGGGTAGCGCCTCCAATTACGGGGCATATGATCCCGATAGAAATGTGATTACCTGGATCACCGGGCCGTTGGCTCCCGGCGCTGAAATGGACCTTTCATTCAAGGTTACCATCGACAAGACCGCTCCCGACAGCGCGGCCATTCCCAACACGGCCTTCATTACCGAGCCTGATTCGGTCACCAGTAATACCGTCATCACCACCGTCCGGCCGCATGTTGTCATCCCGCCGGAACTGGCAATCACCAAGGTCGTCAGCAAAGATTCCGCCTTCGTCGGCGACACGCTGATCTACTTGTTGGTGGTGACCAACGTGGGCGACGTTCCGGTCAGACCGGTTCTTGTGGCTGATACGCTGCCGGCCCATCTCAACTACATCGATGGCTCGGCGCTCCCGAGCGGCTCCTTCGATCCCGATGCCGGCGTCGTTTCCTGGTATGTCACCGGGATAAATCCCGGCGCCGAGGTCATCCTGAACTTTTCGGCGATTATCGACGCCAAGACGCCCGACAGCACGCTGATCACCAATGTCGGCGCCGTCATCGCGCCCGATACCGTCATCAGCAACTCGGTGACCACCTTTGTCAAGCCGCATATCGAGCCGCCGCTGCAACTGACGATTGACAAGTTTGTCGATTCGACTGAAGCCTCGCCCAAGAGCACCCTGACCTACGCCATCCACGTCTCCAACGCCGGCGACGAGCCGATTAGCGAGATCTCCGTGGTGGATGAAATCCCGGATCTGACCTCCTATGTGCCGGGGAGCGCGAACCTGGGCGGGATATACGATGCCGAAACCGGTCGCATCACCTGGATGATTCCTTCTCTGGGCATCGAATCATCTGAGATGCTGACTTTCCAAGTGAAGATCGACGCCGAGGCGCCGGACAGCTCGTGGATCAACAACGTCGCCTCCATCGTCGCGCCGATCATGCTGGACAGCGATCCGGCCGTGACTATCGTCCGCGTTCCCACCGGCGGCGAAGACCTGATCATCGTCAAGGCGGTCGATCTCACTGTGGCCGCCCCCGCCGATACGCTTCACTATTCGCTGAACGTCACCAACACCGGCGAGGAAACGGTCGACGACGTGCTGATCGCCGACACCCTGTCGAGTCTGATCACGCTGGTCCCCGGATCGATCACCGGCGGGGGAACGTATGACGCCGAAACGCGGGTCGTCAGTTGGACTCTCGCCTCGATCGCCGCGGCTGCCTCGGTGCCTTTGAGTTTCGCGGTGACCATCGACGCCGAAGTGCCTGATGATACCGATATTCTCAACCGGGCCAATATTCTAGCCCCCGTGCCGATCGCCGGCAACCAGGTGGTGACCACCATTCGGCGCGATGTCTTCACGTTGACCAAGTCAGTCGATAAACCGAACGCGACCAATACCGACACGCTAACCTATACGATTCACTACGCCAACACCGCCGGCAAGACCAAGCTCAGCGTGATCATCATCGATGGCCTGGCGCCGCATCTGGTCTATATCCCCGGTTCGGCCTCCTTCGGTGGAACCTATGATGGCGAAACCCGCACCCTGACCTGGAATCTGGGCGACTTGGCCGAGGGAGCCTCCGGCGACCTCACCTTCCGAGCGCGGCTCAGCGATGATGTTGTCAATCTGGAGACCATCGCCAACACAGCCGTCGCGGTGGGTGATAACCTTCCGCGGGTCGAATCCGAACCGGTCATCGTGACCGTCCGGTTCCCTGTGGGAACCCTGACCAAGACGGCCGATCCCACGCAGGCGACCGCCGGCGATGACATCTGGTACACGGTCAGATTCATGAATACCGGCGCGGGCGCGATTCTGGATGCCGTTCTCACCGATGTCCTGCCCGATGGTTTCACTATCATCCGCGGGTCGGTGACCGTCAACGGCGAGCCGGTCGAAGTCGAACCGGACGCCCGGGCGATTATCCCGGTGGGAACGATCGCCGCCGGTGACACTGTCATCGTTCGGTACCAGGCACATGTCGATATCGAGACCCCGGCCGGGACTCATGCGAACCGGGTCATCCTGGACGGCACCAACAGTTCCGGCAGTCCGGTGCAGTATGGACCGGCTTCGGCCGAGGTCACGCTCGGTACCCCGCTTCTGACAATTACCAAAACCGCCGGATCGCCGTCGGGCGAAACCGGCGACTTCATCCGATACACGGTGACGGTGACCAACGCCTCCGATGTCACCGCGCACGATGTCGTACTCACCGATGTCATGCCGAACGGCTTTATCTATGTCCCCGGTTCGACCACCATCGACGGACAAAAGGCGGCCGACCCGACCGGCCAAAATCCATATCAGTGGTCGTTGGGCGATATCCTTCCTGGGGCCACGGTGACCGTCCGGTACATGGTGCAGTTGGGCGCCAATGTCAGTTTGGGCAACGCGGAAAACTCCGCCTGGGCCGAGGCAACAACCGGCGCCGGAACGATTCGCTCGCCGAAGGCAACCGCCGTGGTCTTCGTCGTCACCCCGACCCTGACCGGTATGATCCGCGGCAAGGTGATCGTGGATTGCAACAACGACGGCGTCCCGGATGTCGATACCATCCTTTCGGGGATGGATGTTTACCTCGACGATGGTTCGCAGTCGCGAGTCAACAGCCAGGGAATGTTCTACTTCAGCGCGGTCCGCGCCGGTGAACGGGTGGTGGCGCTGGATGAACGGGACCTGCGCGGGTTCACCCTGCCCGGCGAAGAATCCTCCTCGGTACTCGTCTTTGTCCACGAGAACGGCGAATCATATGTCACCTTCGCGATCTGCCCGGAGGCTCCGCATCTGGTAGTAGCCAAGTACGCCTCGGTCGTGCCGAGGGTTAAGGTGACCAAGACGGCCCGGCTGAACGAGGAACATAAAGCCGACAGCACCGGCGTCATGATCGACTATGAAATCACCCTCAAGACCAACGGCGGGATCGATCCGACCAAAGTCCGGGTCATCGACTCCTTCCCGACCGAAACCCGCCTGATTATTCACGAGAACCAGTCGATCGTGCCGACGCAGAACAACAATATCCTGGTCTATGACTTGAATGTCGCCAAGGAACGGCTGGCCCAGCGGGTGTACTATTCACTTCAGGATCTGGCTCCCGGCATCCGGGCGTTTCTGACCAACAAGATTCACCTGGAATGCGATCAGCCGGTGGTCGGCTGGACCCAGGGGCCGATCGTCTCCGTTCCGACCGAAGTCTCCGTCGGACCGTTCAAGCGGATCCCGCCCCATGACATCTCGCTGGAAGTGATCGGGGCGCTGTTCGAAACCTCGAAGGCGTACCTGCGTCCGGAGGCGATTCCGGTCCTGACCGAATTGACCGACTCGATACAGAAATACGGCGACGCTCCGGTCAAGGTTGAGGGACACGCCGATTACCGGCGGATTCACACCAAAGAGTTCCCCTCCAACTGGGAATTGTCTACCGCCCGGGCCAAGTCGGTTGTCGATTTCTTCATCAAGACCGGCGGCGTTGATTCCGCCCGAATCGCCTACGAAGGTTTCGCCGCCACTCGTCCGCGAGATACCGGCCGAACGCCGGAGGCCTTACAGCGGAACCGCCGCGTGGAGGTCTTCCTGAAAGGGCGTCTGGAAGGCAAAGTCGACCTCAGCGGTCTGACTTCCGATCAGTGGTCCAATTCGACCATGCTGGAACTGGCGCCGCTGACTTGGGATACCGTCCTGGCCGCTCCGCCGGAGCCGCTGGAGGCCGGTCTGGATGATCTCTGGGAAATCCGGATTCTGGTCGAAAACACCGGCCTGATCCCCACCGAGAACGCCGTCCTGGCCGACAATCTCCCGGCCGGTACGGAAATCGTGGATGGTTCGGCGACGGTCGACGGCCGTCCGGCCTCGTTCCGGAAAGATGCCTCCACCGGCCGTCTGGTGCTCGATCTGGGCCGTCTGGATAAGGGACAGAAGGTCGAAGTGAAGTACCGGATTCGGGCCTTGTCGACCGCCCGTCCGACCGGCGGCGGTCCGGCCGAAGTCAAGACGACCGGCCCGGCCGACCGAATGACGGAGGCGAAATCGAATTCGGTTTCCTTCGAGTAATCTGATTCCATTGACATCTCTCGCCCGGCCGATGCCTCGTATCGGCCGGGCGTTTTTTTTGAGGGGGAATAGTTCGTCTGTCCCGCAGGGTCCTTATCCGCCTCTGGCGGATTGAGACCCTGCGGGTTTACAGCCAAAAAAAAGTCCCGGCCACGGGGCCGGGACTTTCGGATTTCGAATGTGGTTTTGCCCTAGCAGGAGCGCACGTTGTTGGCCTGGGGCCCTTTGCGACCCTGACCGACTTCGTATTCAACCTTCTGGCCCTGATCGAGCGACCGGAAGCCTTCCATTGCAATGTTGGTATGGTGGACGAACAGATCCTCGCCGCCATCATCCGGGGTAATGAATCCAAACCCCTTTTCCGCATTAAACCACTTCACAGTACCTTTACTCACTGAAAACTCCTTGGGTCGATGTTTCTGACCCGAAAACTGCTTCCCTCGATACTACCACGGAGCACGCCCCCGAGGGTACTAAGGCTTGTTCCACATTTGACCGTATAATAAACGAAAAACCAGGCCGAAAGTCAATCATTCTTTTGGGTTAGGCGTGTTGCCGACCGCGGCTTCTGCTTTCACCGTTTATTACCACTTCCTTATCTGTATCGGCCGCAACGGCTGATTATTTACCATTTCGGGACCGGAAAAACGGGCGGGGCGATAATTCCCCGGAAATCGTCTCCCGGCCCGGTCCGGTTCAGTGCTTGTCGTTGAGACGATGACGGATGATCTGCCCTTCGATCATGTAGATGACGTCTTCGGCGATATTGGTCGTCTGGTCGGCGATCCGTTCCAGAAAACGGGAGACATCGAGAAGTTGCGAAGCCCCCTGCAGGACCTCGATATCCCGACGGATCTCCGCCCGGACTTTCTCGTGCATTCCCCGATTGAGATCATCGATTTCATCGTCGGCGGCGCAAACCCGGCGGGCCAGCGGCAAATCGGCGTTGACCAGGGCATCCAGACTGTCCTTGAGCATTCCCTGGACCTTCTCCGAAATGACCGGGATATCCAGCGGATCGTACAGCCGGGGTTGCGACGCCAAAAATATCGCCCGTTCGGCGATATTGACCGCCAAATCGCCGATTCGCTCCAGATCGTTGTTGATCTTCAGGACCGAGACGATGAACCGCAGGTCCACCGCCACCGGCTGATACAGCGCCAGGACCTTCAGGCAATCTTCCTCGATCTCCACTTCCATCCGGTCGATTTCGGCATCGGCCGCGATGATCTTCTGAGCCAGCGCCTCATCGCGCCGGCTGACCGCCTGCACCGCCTGCCGCACCCGCTCCTCGACCACCGAGCCGAGGGTCAGAATCTTCTTCTTCAGTTGGGCGATTTCTCGCTGTAAATGCACCGGCATACCGTTTATCCTTTTCCCCGGGACATCATCCGAACCGTCCCGTGATATAATCCTCGGTTTGTTTCTTGCCCGGTTTGGTGAATATCGTTTTGGTGACGTCGAATTCGATCAGATGCCCTTCGTAGAAAAACCCGGTGTAATCGGAAATACGCGCCGCCTGCTGCATGTTATGGGTGACGATCACGATCGTATAGTTTTTCCGTAATTCCGCGATCAGGTCCTCGATATGGGCCGTGGAGCGCGGATCCAGCGCCGAGGCCGGCTCGTCCATGAGCACGATTTCCGGATCGACCGCCAACGCTCGGGCGATACACAACCGCTGTTGTTGTCCGCCGGAGAGGTCCAGGGCGTTCTTGTCCAGCCGTTGTTTCACTTCCTCCCACAACGCGGCCTGCTTCAGGCTGCGCTCGACGATCTCCTGCAGAGCGTCGTGTCCTTTGATCCCGAATAACCGTGGGCCGTAGGCGACGTTGTCGAAGATCGACTTGGGAAAGGGGTTCGATTTCTGAAACACCATCCCGACCTTTTTCCGCAGAGCGACGACGTCGGCCTCCGGCCGATAGATATCCTCGCCGTCGATGGTCACCATCCCTTCCGCGTGCGCCCCTTCGATGATATCGTTCATCCGATTCAACGTCCGCAGGAAAGTCGATTTGCCGCAACCCGACGGTCCGATCAGGGCCGTCACCCGCCGGGCGGGGATATCCATACCGACGTCGAACAGCGCCTGCACCCGGCCGTAGAAGAAGTTCAGGTTGCGGACGCTGACGATGACCGTCTCGCCATTGAGAACGTCGGTTACCATCGCTGACTCCGTCGGATGCGGATCCGCAGCCAGATCGCCGCGGCGTTGACGATCAGCACCAGCGCCAACAGCACGAAGGCCGTCCCGTACTGCATCGGCCGGATCTGTTCGGCGTTGGGATGCTGCGTGGCCAGGACGTACAGGTGATACGGCAGGGCCATTACCTGGTCGAAGATCGACCGGGGAAGGTTCGGCAGATAAAAGGCCGCCACCGTCAGCAGAATCGGGGCGGTCTCCCCCGCCGCCCGCCCGATTCCCAGAATCGACCCGGTCAGCATCCCCGGCACGGCGTGCGGCAGCACGTTCTTGTATATCGTTTCCCATTTCGTAGCTCCCAAAGCGAGGCTGCCCTCGCGAAGCGACATCGGTACCGCCCGCAGCGCCTCCTCACTGGAGACGATGATCGTCGGCAGGGTCATGCAGGCCAGGGTCAGCGACCCGGCCAGAATCGAGGCCCCCATATGCAGAAACAGCACGAACAACCCCAATCCGAACAGGCCATAGACGATGGAGGGGACCCCGGCCAGAGTGATGATCGCCATCCGGACTATCTCCGTATATCGATTTCGCCGGGCGTATTCGGACAAGTACACCGCCGTGGCCATCCCCAGCGGCAGGGCCACGGCGATGGTCCCGATCACCAGCAACAGGGTGCCGATGATGGCCGGAAAAATCCCCCCGGCGGCGCCTCCCCGGCGGGGATATTCGGTCAGAAACGACCAGTCGATGGCCGGCAGACCGTGGCGGATGATATCGAAGATGATATATCCGGTCACGGCCACGGTCGAATAGGCGATGATCCGGATGGCCCAGAACCAGACGGCGTCATGTCGGCGGCGTGGTTTCATTTTCTTTTCAACACTCGTTGGGCGACGATGTTCAGGCCGAACGTCGCCGCCAGCAAAATCATCCCGACACAAAACAACGCGGCATAATGGACGCTGCCGAAGGCGACTTCCCCCATCTCGGCGGCGATGGTGGCGGTCATGGTGC
>JAAZOE010000227.1 GCA_012797915.1 Candidatus Zixiibacteriota bacterium
CCGCGGAATTGTTCGCCCTGGATCTGCAGATGGTCATCCTGGGAACGGGCGATGAAAAATACGAAAAACTGGTTCGCCTGTGGGCGCGGCGGTATCCCGATAAGCTGGCGGTGGTGCCTCGTCATGATGAGGAGATGGCGCACTGGATCGAAGCCGGCGCGGACGTCTTCCTGATGCCCTCCCGGTATGAACCATGCGGCCTGAACCAGATGTACAGTCTGCGGTACGGCACCGTCCCGATCGTGCGGAAGACCGGCGGCCTGGCCGATTCGGTCGTCGACGTTGACCCCGATGGCGGCGGCGGCACCGGTTTTGTTTTCGAGGCCTACCAACCGGAGGAAATGCTTGAGGCCGTCCGGCGGATGCTGGCGATCTATCCCCGCAAGCGGGTCTGGCGGGCGATCATGAAACGGGGCATGCGACAGGACTTTTCCTGGGCGGCCTCGGCCCGGAAATATATCGATTTATACAAACGGATAACGGAAGCCTGACGTCGTGGGTTGGTCGTCAAAAACGCGCGCCTTGTCGGGCCTCAGCCGACCGGCGGTCATCGGACTAGTCCTGGCCGGGCTGGGCTGTGCCGTCCACCTGTACCTGCTGTATCATTTCAACTTCACGCAGGATGACGCCTATATCAGTTTCCGGTACGCGCAGAACTGGGTGGCCGGTCACGGACTGGTCTATAACGCCGGCGAACGAATCGAGGGATATACCAACTTCCTGTGGACGATCTGGCTGGTCGGCGGACGGCTGGCCGGCATGGATCTGGTGCTCTTTTCCAGAATTCTCGGCGCGCTCTTCGGCCTTGGTACAATTGTTATGCTGTTTGGCTTGGGCCATATCGTTACGGCCGACAAATCGGGCCGGGGAAATTCCCTCGTCTCCGGGGCCGCCTGCCTGATATTGGGAACGGCGTATGCCTTCGCCTATTGGGCCATTTCGGGTCTGGAAACGGCGGCGTTTACTTTCATGTTGACGGCGGCCCTGGCCGCCTTTTATCGCCGTTCGCCGACGGCGGCGGTGTTTCTGGTTTTGGCGACGCTGCTTCGGCCGGAAGGGGCGCTGGCCGCGGTCATCATCCTGGCCCTGGATTGGTTCTCGCACCGGAAGATCACGGCTTATGCCGGGTGGATGGCCGCGCTCTGGGCGCTATTTCTCCTGCCGATGGGAGTCTTCAAGCTGTCCTATTACGGATCGCTGGTGCCCAATCCGTTTTATGCCAAGACGGCGTTCGGCACGCCGCAACTCCTCGACGGGGCGCGGTATGCCGGGCAGTTCTTCTGGCATTACCTGGCCGCCGGGGTATTGGCGCTCCCGGCGATATTCATCGTCGGGCGTCTGACCTCCCCTCTGAAGGCCGCGATGGGTTTCGTCCTGCTCTACACTCTTTACATCGTCGCCGTCGGGGGAGACGTGCTGAAGGTGGATCGGTTCTTTGTGCCGCTGATGCCGATCGTGGCCGTGATTGTCGTGGCCGGATTCTTCCGCCTGATTCGGCACCGCTGGCTCCCCCTGGGAGGCGTGGCCATCGCCATCGCCTGGCAACTGTGCATCCCCTGGGAGCATACGGCGACCTTCCATGCCCGGGAAAAGGGGTTGACGGACAAGATGAACAAAATCGCCGCGCACCTGGCGGCCGTCGACTCCACCGATTTTTCGATCGCCCTGAGCACGATCGGAATCGTCGGCTACCGGCTGATGGATCACCCGGTCATCGACATGTTGGGGTTGACCGATTCGGTCGTGGCCCGGCATCCGGAACCGCCGGTCGAGGGTATGGAAACTACCTGGCGCGAGCGGAAATTCAACGCCGCCGCTCTTCTGGCCCGGCAGCCGGATTATATCCTGTTTTCCACCGGCTTCAAGCCCTCGGCTCCGGCCGAGCGGGCGTTGTTCCTGTACAGCGCGTTTTTAAACAACTACCGGACCATCGCCTTCAATTTCGGCACCACGCTGTTGCATCCGATTTTTCATCGCGTGGACTCGATTCCCGGGCAGTTCCAAAGAGATGTCGATGTCCGTTTCGTTCAGAACTTCAACCAGGGGATCAACCTGCTGTGGAATACCAAGGACTACGCGGCCGCCCTGGCGGCCTTTCGTCAGACGTTGCGATATTCGCCGCAGCCGGAGTATCCCTATGTGCACTATTACATGGCTATCGCACAACAGAGCCTGGGGGATATCGAGGCGAGTTACCGGTCGCTGCAGAAAGTGATTCAGTTGGATGACCGCGTGTACGAAGGGCATAAGGATTTGTACCGATACGAGTATCTGACGGGCAATCAGGATGCCGCCCGCTACCATCGGGCCCGGATCGCGGCGCTCGTGCCCTGGTACCTGCCGCGGCTGGATTCCCTGGTCACCGGATTGCAGTAATCATCGCGGCGGAGGACGGTTCCGTTCCGCTCTCGACGGGCGGGGCAGGAAAAAAGTGTTGACAAAGGGCCGGCGACAAATATATATAGTGCTGAAGAAAGCGGGAATAGCTCAGTTGGTAGAGCA
>JAAZOE010000025.1 GCA_012797915.1 Candidatus Zixiibacteriota bacterium
CGCTTCCTTGGCAGCGAACCGTCCGGTCAGAAACCGTTCCGGCTCCGACGGATGCCGCCCCAAGGCGGCGATCTCATCGGATGAACAAACCCGCCGCAAAAATCTATCGCCGTACCGGTGATACGCCTGTCTGATGCGGTCCGTGTCCGCGATATCGATTCCGACGGCCTCGATCACACCCGGCGCTCTCCGTTTCCGTCCTCAAAAGACATATGATAATGTCGCGGCGCGGGAATAAAAAGGGAAATGTTTCTGAGGAAAAAATGTTGTTGCCAACGCCGGAAGGATGAGCGTACTTATTGATATGGAGAGAGAGGTACGTTTGAAAAAACCTCTAACACACGACTCATGAAGGTCGTCCCTTCAGGTTGAGCGTACGCCGTGACCCATCCGGCAACGGATGGCAGCGATAGCAAAACACCGGGGTGGCTGTAAAAACCCTTTACCGTAGTGTAATGGGGAGTCTTTTTCAAATCCAACTTCTCTCTCCACTTTTTTATTCGGGAAAGAGAATCTTCCGCAGTTTTCCCTCGAGTTTCGAAAAGGGCGTTCCCGGTTTGATCAGGATAAGGTAGAATTCGGCTCCGGTGGAAGCCAATAGGATTCGTCCGGCCTCGATTTCATAGATGCCGTCCTCGCGGCGACGGCCGGGCCCCGGCAGCGCGGAAAACACCTTCAGCATCTCCGGCAATTCACGGATGAGGTGTTTGAACAGTTTGCGGAACTGGGCGGTGGTCTGGCGGTCGCCCATCAACTCGCCGTCGGGCGTAACCAGAAAGACCCGCTCGACCCCCTCCAGTTTGCGGACTTCTTCCGAACGAATTCGCCCCTCGATGGGATGAGGATCGGTTTCGGGTTCTTTCGACAACGGCGTCTCTTTCAGCACCCGGGCGACTTCGAGATGCTGGGATTTGATGACCTCTTCGGCCTCATGCATCCGCTCCAGACTGTCGAGCTCGCCCGGCAGATCCCGTTCGATCTTGTGCAGGACCCGGCCGTTGAGAGATACCGAGGTGGTCACGCGGGGGCGCGGCAGACGGGCATACTCGGTCTGAAGCTGAAAGGTAACATCTCCCTTTTTGACCACCGAGGTTCTTCCGGATGGGATAAATGATTCCGCCATGCCCTCTACTCCGTATGACGGAGCCGGCGTTTAAGACCCGGCCCCGCCGTACCCCGCCTCAGCACTTGGAATATCCGCAACCCCGGCAGATGATGCAGCCGGAATCATGCTCGATCCGCGCCCCGCAGTCGGGGCAGAACTCCACCGCCAGGTCGATTTCCTTCTCCAGCGCCTTGCCGTTGCCGAAGTACTTATGCAAAACAATGGCGATGGCGTCGGGGATGGAGGAAATCAGGCCGCCGTTGCCGAATACCGGCGAGGAGCCGCCGATCCCCTTGAGCTGTTCGACGATATTGGTAACCGGTATCCCCGACCGCAGGGCCAGGGAGATCAGGCGGCAGATGGCTTCGGTGTCGGACATAGTCGAATATCCCGACTTACCGATCTGGGCAAAGACCTCGAACGGCTTGCCGTCGAGCGTATTGACGGTGATATACAGGTTGCCGTACCCGGTCTTGATCTTGACGGTGATTCCCTCCAGTTCCTCGGGGCGGTCTTTCATGATACAGCGGCCAAACGAATCGGCGGGGGCGCCGCCGGTCGAGGCGGCAGCCGCGGTCCCGCCGGTGGACAGCACCTGATCGGCGCGGCAGCCGTCGCGATAGACCGTTACCCCTTTGCATTGCAGTTTGAAGGCCAGTTCGTACGCCTTGCGGACGTCGTCGACCGTTGCCTCCCGCGGCAGATTGATCGTCTTGGAAACGGCGTTGTCGGTATGCTTCTGCCAGACCGCCTGCATCCGCACGTGATCCTCCGGCGGGATGTCGTGGGAGGTGACGAATACCTTCCGGACCTCCGGCGGGATTTCGTTGAAGTCATGGATGGAGCCGGCCTCGGCGATCCGTTCCATCAGTTCCGGCGAATAGAATCCCTGTTCGCGGGCGATCTTCTCGAAATACGGATTGACCTCGACCATGCGCGTGTTGTCCATGACGGTGCGGATGTAGCTGACGGCGAAGAGCGGTTCGATGCCGGAGGAACAGCCGGCGATGATGGAAATGGTGCCGGTCGGAGCGATGGTGGTGACGGTGGAGTTGCGCATCTCCGGTCCGACCCCGCCCTGATAGTACCGCGATCGTTCCCAGAGCGGGAAATGACCCCGCGTGCGGCCCAAATCGACCGAGGCCTCGTGGCCGACCCGGTTGATCCGCTCGATGATCTTCTCACCCAGAGCGAATGCTTCCTCGGAATGATACGGAACCCC
>JAAZOE010000228.1 GCA_012797915.1 Candidatus Zixiibacteriota bacterium
AATAGATAACTGAGCCCAAAAGCGAATTGGGGACCGCTGTAGTTGCGGCTTCCGCCGATCGGCTCATCGAAATCGGCCATCAGGTTGTACCCCAGCGACACCCCGGTTAAAAACCGCCGCCCCAGAATGAAATCGCTTCCCGCCCCGATCCGTCCCCCCAAGACGGTCTCGGATCGCGATTCCACGACGACCTCCTGCCCCGTTTCGGTCCGTTCCTGACCTCCGGTGAACAGCCCAACACCGACTTCGACATAGGGCCGCACCGATGATGTGTACGTCGATTTCGGAAAATACTGTTTCACGCTCATCAGAACGGATGCCACGCAACCCGTTTCGGTCGTTACCGTCGCCGATGCCACCTCGGTTTCGACATCCGCCGCCATGAGATCGACGCCGATACACAGCTCCAGCCCCTCGCTCAACCAGTGCCCATACGACAGGCCGCCGAGAAGACCATGCCCTTTCACCGATGTGGCGACCTCGCCGGGGCCGACAGCGGTCCGGGCGTCCGTGGTTTGATTCCACATCCCCAACCGGAGCCCCAATTGATGCCGTTTTTCCAGTTGGCCGCCGATTGCCGCCGAGGCGAATATGAGAATCGTGACTGTAGCGACCGCGATCAGTTTTCTGAGGTTCATCGACCGTCCTTTCTTCGGGAGTCTCGCTGATTATCTCTCCATACTGATCGAGGACAGCTCTTGTTTCACTTTTCGACAGGTACAGAGATAAAGCCGCCAACCATCGGCGGCATCGACAGGAGTGCCGGGCAACCGCTACGCCGGACGGAGAATGTAAATGACCCACGGCGCGACCGAAAGTTCACTGATCCATACATACGGCTCATCCTCCCGGGCCAAAGGCGCGTGGAATTCCTCGATCTTCAAACCCGCCCGGCCGTAGATTTCCCGGTAGCAATTGTCCGAACAAAGCACGTCCTCCACCGGTCGGGAATCCCCCGTAGCCGTGATGATTGTCCGGACCATATCGCCGTCACGGGCCATGCGATTTTCCGGAAAGTCGCGAGTCGAGATCGACTCCCACTCGTGCGTATACATCTCCGGCGATGACACCAGATTGATGATCGCCCCGCCGGCCGCCGCCAGGTTCTTCAGCTGCGACAGAATCGAGACTTTGGCCGACCCGGTGGGGATATTATCGAACGTGAACGCCGATAGAATCAGGTCGAATCCGCCGGACCCGATGGTTCCGAGGTCCCCGTCCCCGACCAGATGGTATTCCCCCGCTGGATCGACTTCCCTCGCCTTGGCAATCATCTCCGCGGCGATATCGACCCCGACCGCGTCAAATCCGAGGTTCTTCAGAAACCGGGTCGACCGCCCCGTTCCGCATCCGAAATCCAAAGCTTTTCTGCCGGTCACGTGACGGCCGATGATCTCCGGAAGATCGCGAAACGCCAGATAATAGGTCCCCGGAAATTCCAGCCGGGCGTAGCTTTCCGCCCGTTGTGCATTGGCGTATGTGTTCACGAAACCGGTTGCCCCCTTCCCGCCGCCGCGCCCCGGCTCTCCCGTCACTGAGTCGCCTCCTGCGGTTGTCCTCCCCGCACTCGCTTCCGGACCACCTCCGCCAGCCGCTCCACCCCCTGCATGATCTTTTCTTCGGAGGGATATGAGTAGTTCAAACGCATCTCGTTTCGCCCCGAACCGTCGGCGAAAAACCCGGTGCCGACCACATAGACGACTTTCGCGGCCGCCGCTTCGGCCAGCATCTCCATCGTGTCCATGTACTCCGGAAGCTTCACCCACAAGAACATCCCGCCGTCCGGTTTGGACCAGCTCAGCCCGTCGATCGGCGGCATATGTTCCACCAGCGCCCTCAGCATCACCTCGGCCTTGCGAACATACAGGTTCTTGCTGATCTCGATCTGCCGTTCGAGAAGTCCGTCCTGGATTAGGAACCCGGTCATTATTGAGGTGTAGGCCGACGTGCAGAGATCCGTCATCTGCTTGGCCATGATTATCTTGTCGATCGCTTCCGGCGGACCGACCATCCAACCGAGTCGGAATCCCGGACAAAACATCTTCGACAGCGTCTTCATCATCAACACCCGCTTTTCGGTGTCCATCGCGTAGAGCGACGGCAACACCTCGCCCCGAAATCGCAGTTCGCGATACGGGCTGTCTTCGACGATCAACAGGTCGTTTCGCGAGGCGATATCCAGGACCCGCCTCCGTCGTTCCATCGACAGCGTCACGCCCGAGGGATTCTGGAAATCCGGGATGAGATAGATGAATTTCGGTTTGCGGCCCTGCTGTCGAAGGCGGACAATAGTCTCCTCCAACTCCTCGGGAATGACCCCGTCGTCATCCATGTCCACCCCGCAAAAATCGGCCCCGAACGCGCGAAACGCCTGAACCGTGCCGAGGTAGGTCGGGCGCTCGACGATGACCGGATCGCCGGGATCGATGAATATCTTGCCGATGAGATCAAGCCCCTGTTGCGAAGAGGAGACGACGATGATATCCTCGGGTTTGGCGATGTCTCCCTGCCGCCGCATGAACTGGGCCAGTTGCTCCTTCAGGAACGGTTCCCCTTCCGTGGGACTATACTGCAACGCCCGCCGGCCATGTTCCTTAATCACCCGGGCCGAGGCGGCCTCGACCGCCTGATAGGGAAAAATCATCGGATCCGGCAGCCCCCCGGCAAAAGAAATAGTATCGGGATGAAGCGTTACTTTCAACAATTCGCGGATTTCGGAACGACGAAGCCGTCCTGCCAGAGAGGAAAAACCAAGGTCGAGCATGTTGCGCCTCCAACGCTTGAACAAATGCAAATATTTTTGTACCACTTTTGTCTTGACACGTATTTATAATACATATATTAGTACAATAGCGTTACGACTATGTTGTCACTATGACAATAAAATCGTACCCGGTCTTATGACTTGATCGGGATAACGGCGACGACGCTATTGTATTGCCAAGTAAGGAGTTAAGCGATGGAAGTGACCTGGAAACCGGCCCTGCCGAAAAGCGAAAAGCCGCTCTATCTGGCACTGGTCCGAGCGCTGTCGCGGGATATTGAAAGCGGCAGACTCCCAAAGGGATTCCGTCTGCCGACCCAACGGGAACTGGCCGATTACCTCAAAATCGCGGTCGGGACCGTCACCCGGGCCTATGACGAAGCCGAGCGGAAAGGGCTGGTCTATGGCGACGGCCGTCGCGGAACCTTTGTCGGCGAACTCCCTTCTCCCAAAAGTTCCCTCGCTTCGCTGGCCAAGGCCGTCACGCTGGGCATCGACTTCCGCCAGAACCACCCCGCCCACCGGCTCGACCCCGACCTCGGCGCCGCGCTCCGTCAGATCGCCCAGCGGCCGGAATGCCGGGACCTGCTCCTCTATGCTCCCCCCGCCGGTTTGATGTCGCATCGGCTGGCCGGGGCGAAATGGATGGACTCGCTCGGCCTGACCGCCGACCCGGAAAACGTCTTCGTCTGCGGCGGCGCCCAGCACGCCCTGTTGACCATCTGTGCCGCCGAGGCCCGCGCCGGCGACATCATCGCCTGCGAGGAATATGCCTATCCCGGCGTCAAAACGGTCGCCGACATCCTCGGCCTCCAGCAGGTCGGCGTGGCCATCGATGAAAACGGCCTCATCCCCGAATCGTTCGAAGAGGTCTGCCGCAACAAGGCCATCCGCCTGCTGTACTGCAACCCCTCGCTGCAAAACCCGACCAACTATGTCATGCCCACACAGCGCCGACGGCAGATCGCCGCCATCGCCGACAAATACCATGTTTGCGTGATCGAGGATGAAATCCTCGCGCCCCTGCTGGATGACCGTCCCGGTTTCATCTCCAGCCTCATCCCCGACCGCTCGTATTTCGTGCTCTCTTCCTCCAAATCGGTCGCCGCCGGTTTGCGGGTCGGTTTCATCGCCGCCCCGCCGCAGGCCCGCCAAAGTTTGACCGACACCCTGCAAGGGTCGATGCTCGGCATGCCGCCGTTGATGGGAGAAATCTTTTCCCTCTGGCTGAATGACGGCACGATCGAAAAGACGATCGCCGCCCGCAAGCTCGAGTCGGCCTGGGCGCAGCAGACCGCCGGTGAGATATTGGGACGGTTCACCATTCGCACGCACCCGACCGGATACCATGTCTGGCTGCTTCTGCCCGAACCCTGGACCGGCCCGGAATTCGCGACTGAGGCGCAGATGCGCGGGGTGGCGGTGGCCCCGGCGGAGATTTTCGCCGTGGACCGAAAATCGGCGGTCAACGGCGTCCGATTGTCGCTGGGGGCAGTTCCCGCCCGCGAACATGTGACCGCCGGCCTGAAAATCATTGCCGATATCCTTTCCGGCTCCCCCCGCCACGACACTGTGCGGGTCTGATTGGCAGTGAGCGGGCGAATAAACCTCTGGTCGGATATATAGACAGATGGGGAAAAGTCGGGTTCCCGGCCTCTTGTTTGAGAGATGTGCGTGATCGAAGCCATTCGAACCCAAAACGAAGCCGTGATGGGCGGGCTGGCAATATTACGGCAATTAATTATCGGGCAATGAATTAATGTCCTCCGGCGCGGATTGAAATGGGTTCGTTTGCTCATTTTCCGGGGGCCCCATGATGTTGGAGTCTTCGTCGGAATCCGGCAGGTCATTCGCCATGGCGGATCGGGCCGCAAGACTTGCCGGAACGGGGCGGGCTAGCTTAACTTGGGGCAGATTTGGATCCGCCACCGGGGGGCCGCCCAATGGAATTGCCCCGGCTATCTCTGTTTTTTTCCTGGTTGCGGACATGGGTAACAATCTCCTGCAATATTAACCGAAAAATAGTGCTCCTATAAATGGCGCTGGACTGTACTTTACCACCAACTCGGTGTTGATTTGGT
>JAAZOE010000229.1 GCA_012797915.1 Candidatus Zixiibacteriota bacterium
CTGTCGCTGGATGAATGGAAACGGGCAGTCGACATGTGTCACGAGATGGGGGTCAAAGGGGTGGAGCTGTTCGGCGGCGATGCCCTGTTGCGTCTGGACGTGCTGATCCCGTTGATACGATATATCAAGACCAAAGATGGAATGGAGACCGACCTGGTCACCAATTCCAACTTGCTGACCGATGACGTGGCGGAAGAGCTGGTGGCGGCCGGAATCGACGATATCTGGTTTTCGATCGACGGTGTTTCCGCCTGGCACAACCGGGTTCGGGGCCGGGATGATGCCTTCGAGCGGGTCGACCGGGCGATCGACGCTGTGCTGCGGGCGCGCGGCAATCGATGCCGCCCGCGGATTCGGGCCAACACCACCATTTCCAATCTGAATTACGATCATTTCGACGAAGTCCTGGCGTACGCCGAGTCGAAGGGAATGGATTTCATGCATTGCGAGTACGCCGGGGAATTCTGGGATGAACTCCTGGACCGGTCGGTGATCGACGGGATTCGTCCCAATCCGTATTTCGTGCGCCAGGAGGGACGGTCGATTCTGACCACCCGGGAACAGGCGGAGATTATCAAGGACAAGATCGAGAAGATGAAAAAAGCCGTCCGGGGAATGCGGATCAGCCTGCAGACCGAGAACGTCGACCGGTTGACCATCCAACAGATGACCACCGGCTTGTGCGACAATCGCCGCTGCTATATCACGCGCACCAAGGTGACGGTCGATCCGCGCGGTAACGTGGTCGGGTGCGGCTTTTTCGCGGACTGGAAACTGGGAAACATCCGCCAACAACATCTTCGGGATATCTGGGACAATCCGTCCCATCGCCGGTTCATGAAGCATTTCGCCCATGGGGCGATGGCCATCTGCGATCACTGCATCATGGGGGTCCAGCGCAATCCATCGCTGTGGCAAAGCCTCCGCAATCATCTGTATCGGGCCATGGGCAAGGTTAGGCGGTAGGCGCGAGGCGAGGGGTATGGGTATCCCGTTCATATCGAAGGCCTGGGGAATCTATCGCGGTCAGGGGGCCACAGCGTTGGGGACCGCCCTGTGGCGCAGGGTGTACGACCGGCATCAATCGGCCTGGTTCCGCCTGCCGCTGGCGGAGTTTGCCGGCGTGATTCCGGGGAAGTTCGATGGACGGCTCGATTTCGATCATCCCGAACGAGTGCTGGCCTGGATCGATACACTCGGTTTGCCGGGCCTCAACGATCGCGTGGAAATCGAAACCATGAAAACCCAAGGACACCTGTTCGCAGGCGTCCTCAACGGCGACACCCTGATCGGATATATCAAAATCGGTTGGGACCGGGTCTGGGTCGTGGATTACGGTTTGGAGTTGACCTTCCCGAAAGGGGAATATTTTATTATCGATATTTTCATCGATCCATCCGCCCGGGGGATGGGTGCCGGGCCGTTTCTGGTCTCGGCGGCGGCGGCGGAGATGAAAAAACGCGGTTTTTCGGGCAGTATTATGCATATTCGCCTGGATAAGACACCGATGCTCAAGACGGCGGCGCATACCGGGTATCACGAGCTGGGGCAAGTCGACTATCGGTCGATTCTGGGAAAGAAGGTTTTTCGGCCGCATCCGATGGTGTTGATCGCGGCGGCGGCCGGTCATGGGATTTGACCGGCGCTTGCGGGGCATATAGGAGCGAAAAGGTGGCGAAGATCAACATCCTGGAGGTTATCCAAACCGGATCCATTTCGGGGGCGCTAGGGGGGGCCGAAATGGTCCTCTACAATATCGTCCGGTATATCGATTCCTCCCGTTTCAACATTCGGGCGCTGGTGGCCGGCCACGGCGGCCTTGATGAACGTCTTCGGGCCGAAGGATACCCGGTCGATACCTTCACCTTCACCAGAAGCTACAACCTCGACCTGATTCGATACCTGCGGAAGCTCATTGCCGAACACAAGATCGATATCGTCCATACCCATTTGTCGCGGATGAATACCTATGGTTTCGCGGCCACCCGGTTCACGCCGGCCAAAAACATAATGACCATCCACGGCATGACCGGCTTTTCCGGCCGCCTCGGCAAGTTGTATTATCGGGTGTTCGGCAACCTGTCGGCCCGGGTGGTGGCGGTGTCGGAACCATTGGCCGATGCGTTTGCGGTTGCCGCCGGGGTGCGGCGAAGCAACATTACCGTTATCCCCAACGGAATCGATGTCGTCCGGTTCAGCGGCGTCGTGGATCGGGTCGCGGTCCGACGCCGATTCGGTTTGCCCCCCGACGCCAAAATCATTCTCTCGGTTGGCAACATCAGGCCGATCAAGGGATACGATTTTCTCATCGATGCCTTCGCCGCCGTGGCCCGTAGCCATCGCGACCTGGTCCTGGTTATTGCCGGAAGCGATATGTTCGGCCAAGCCGTCGATTTGAAGAATCGGGCGGCCGGGTATGGGTTAGCGGACCGAATCCTGTTTACCGAGTTTATTCCCGACATCGAAACCCTGTACGGCGCCGCCGACCTGTTCGCCCTATCCTCGGTCAGCGAGGGGTTCTCCCTGACGACCGTGGAGGCGATGGCTTCACGGCTGGCGGTGATATCCACCGATTGTCTCGGTCCCCGCGATATCATTACCGACGGGGTCGATGGAATTATCGTCTCCGGGAGGGACCCGGAGGCCTTCGGCCGTCGGATGGCCGAGCTGTTGGCCGATGAATCCCGTCGGAAGGCATTGGGGGAGGCGGCCCGTCGGACCGCGGAACGGCGCTTTACTATCCGGGAATCGGTGGCCAAATTCGAAACCCTGTTTTCCTCTTTGGGGCGGCGGCCGTAGGGTGCGCCGTTCGGGTCGAGCATGCTGGAAAAACGACTGACGGTTTTCATTCTCCTGGGCGTCAACATTGCTTTGATTCTGTTTATCCTGTTGCGGTCCGGATCAGAGGCGGTGCCGACGGACCGGGCGGCGACGGTCCCTCTGCAGATCGTGCATCTGGCCGCGCTGGATTATAAACCGGACACGCTGATTTTGAACGATTTCGAAATCCCGCCCGACTTGGTAAACCTGTATCCGCAGGGGGGGGAGTTCGCCACCACCCTCGTGGCCGAGCACGCCACTCATGGCCGTCACGCCCTGCGGTTCGAAAAGAAGAACGAGGCCAATATCGAGGTGGCGACGATAAACTTTCCGCGCAACTGGCAGGGGTACCACCGAATAGAATTCGATGTTTATAACGGCGACAGCACGCCCGGCACGATCTGGTTGCGGGTCGGCAGTCAGTATGATTCCAAGCGGTTTTATGCCAAGTCTCAGAAGTTCGCGCGGGCCTTCTCGCTGAATCCGGGAGCCAATACGGTGGTTGTTCCCCTTGACGATATCCGCCGCGCGTTCGGTCAATTGCCCCAGAATAAGTCGCTGCATTTCAATATCCCGGCCAAGGGGGGCGAGCGGCTGTATCTTGACTTCGTGAGGCTGGTGCGCGATGACAGGTAAGCCCGTTGCCATCGGCCTCCTGGCCCTGATCCCCGTCCTGCTGCTTCTGGTCTATATCGTGGAAACGCAGATTCCGCAGGTGACGGTCACGACGCTGTCGTCGCCCGCGTTGCAGGCCTTCTTCGGCGACCGGATTATCGTCCAATTGTCGGATCTGCACCTGGTCGATCTGGGCTGGCGGGAACGGATGACGCTGGTCAAGCTCGAACGGATCAAGCCGGATCTGATCCTGATGACCGGCGATTACCTGGAGCCGTACACCGATTTCAAGGAGTTGCGCGCCTACCTGAAACGCCTGGCGGATATCGCCCCGGTCATCGCCGTTCCGGGCAACAACGACTATTGCTGTCTGGATACACTGGTGAATCTAATGCGGCAATGCGGCATCACCTTCCTGCGCAATCAGGCGGTCCGCCTGCAGTACGGTGATGATTCCTTCTATTTGGTCGGGCTGGAGGATAATTTCCTCCACCATGATGATTATTTCAAAGCCGCCTCGGCTGTTCCGCCCAGTGCCGACCGGATTGTCCTGGGGCATGCCCCGGCCGTGGCCGAAACGTTCGACCCCACCGGCGTGGCGCTGGTCCTGGCGGGACACCTTCATGGGGGGCAGATTATTCTGCCGTTCTATGGCCCGGTTTCCCGGAGCGGGGATTGCTGTTACGCCACCCGGACGTACACCGCCGGGCTGTACCGGATCAACGGCATTCCGGTCTATTCCAACCGCGGCATCGGCACCTCCCTGGCCCCGTTTCGGTTCCTGTCCCGTCCGGAAATCGCCGTCTTTCGGTTTATCGATTGAGGCATCTTTTTCCCCGGCGGTGGGTATCATATCTATGATGACTGGCTACGAACATCTCATGTCACTGCTGGCGGGAGCTTCCGCCGCGGCCGAATCGGCCGACCAGGGAAGCCGTCTGGTTTTATATCCGGCCCGGCTTCGGTACCGCGAATTTTTGTCGCTGGCGGCGGGGGGAGCTGCCGGTTCGGGAAATCATTATTTGCCCTACTCCGCGGCCGGAGGCGGCGGGCCGTCTCTCAACACAATCTGGAAGATGTTGATATTTCTTCGGAATATTTGGCGATGGCTCGATCGGTGCGGTCGGATCGAGTTGTTTCTTCTGTCGCCGAAACTGGACTGGACGGCTGTTTCTGCGGCGGCGGCCATCGCCCGCCTGAAAGGGGTCCCGGTCGTTTTGCATGATTTCAGCTTCCTCGATGACACTGCCGGATACCGGCGTCGGCTGTTGCGGTCGTTATGCCTTGCCCCGGAACCGGCGTTCCGAACCGGACGCCCTCCGATCATCGCTGCCGAACCGTATCATCGGGCGCGGAAGATTCGGGCCGTCCCTCACGTTATCGTAGTCGCCGACAGCGAAAATGAGCGGATGCGGGCCTTGGCCCGGCGGGCCCACGAACTGGTAAAGCAGAAATATCCCCGCACCGTTTTCACGATGATTTCGATTACTGACGGCAGCACACGGAGCGGCAGTCCAAAGGAAGACTCGCTCGCCCATCGGCTCGTCACCGGCGAAGCCGATTTGTTGTCGGTCTTCGCCGAGGGCGATATGGTCATGTTGTTGTCGCCGGGAGGGATTAACGACCTGATAGCTGTCCGGGCGCGGACGGCGGGATTTCCGATTATCGTCAACGGTTTCGGTTTCGTCGATCCGATCCCTACCCCGGTACGGGCCGTGGTTGTTCCCCGCGACAGTTATTCGGCTCTGGCCGAGGCGGTAATCCGGTTGGTTGACGACGACGGATACTACCGCAGTTTTGCCTCCGGGTAGGCGATGTATCCCCGCGCGAAATGTGATTGCCATTCCCGCCTCAGCCGACGATATTGAACCGTATCGACAGGCTGATTCATCCGGTACAAGGGAAGGAGGCGAGGGCGCATGCCGGTCTATTCCTATTCGCGAATCGGGTGCTTTGAGAATTGTCCCCGCAAATACAAATTCCAGTACATCGAGAAGCCGCCGATCGAGATGGTCGAGGGAATCGAGGCCTATCTCGGGACGGTGGTCCATGAAACTCTGGAAACCTGCTACAAGTTGGCCTCGCTGGGCCGTCCGCCGAGCGAGGCGGAACTGTTGGGGCTCTACGAACGGACCTGGGCCGACAAGTTCCCGGCCGAAATCAAGGTCGTCCGTGAGGGGGTATCGGCCGATGACTATTTTCGGCTTGGTCAAACAGCGCTTCGGAAATTCCATGCCCGGTACCACCCCTTCGACCAGGAAACGACACTGGGGTTGGAACGGAATGTCTCCTTTACTCTGGACCCGGAAGAAAAGTATTCCATGACCGGATTCATCGACCGGATTTCCCGCGATGCCTCCGGCCGGTTACGGATCCATGATTACAAGACCTCATCCACTCTGCTTACCCAGCCGGAGGCCGATGCCGATGCCCAGCTTGCGCTCTACCAGATGGCGGTTGAAACGATGTGGCCGGACAATCCGGGTATCGAGCTGGTCTGGCATTATCTGCAGTTCGATGTCGAGTTGATATCTCACCGGACACCGGAGCAGCTGGCCCGGTTGCGACAGGAGTATATCGGCAAAATCCGGCGGATCGAAGCGGCCACGGAGCTGGGGAATTTTCCGACGCAGGAGAGCGCGCTGTGTAACTGGTGCGAGTATTTGTCGCTCTGCCCGGCCAAGGGGGGGACGGCGGTGGCGGCGCCGCCGCCCAGCGCCCCGCCGCGGCTGAATCCCCGGGAACTGGCGGCGGTGATCGATGAGTATCTGGTGCTGGATAGCCGAAAGAAGGAGGCGGAACAGCGGCAGCAGGAACTGCGGGAGATTATCACCGCTCATGCGGAAGCCGGAACAACCACCTTTCTGTCCGGCAGCGGCGGCGGGTGGGTTATCGTGACGGTCAATCAGGCGATGAAACTGCCGACTAGATCGGCCGATCGCCGAACCTACGAACAGATCCGGGAAATGCTGCAAACGGCCGGATTGTACCAGCCGTTTTCGGCTCTTGATATGGGCAAGATTCAGGATGCCCTGGAAACCGGCGCTCTTCCGCCGGATTTGTCCGCGCGGTTGCGCCCGTTGGCGCACATCGTACCCCAAATCGTCGTTCGCGTCCGAAAGCCGCGCCAGGAGAGATAAAAAAGGCCCGCCGGAACAGGCGGGCCTTGTCTTTTCAATCCCCGATACTATTGCTTCTTGGGGGCCGGGGCAGCTTCCGCTTTCTTATAGTCGATTTTCAGCGCCGGGACTATCGTCTTGGCGTTGACATCGGCCAGCACGAGCGTGCTGCTTGCCGAATAGGCGGTGGTATCAACCACGAACGGGCCCGGCTTCTTGTCCCCGCGGGCGGAGAAAAAGATTCGCCCCACTTCCCCCTTGCCGGGGGCCAGCGGCGGTTTCTGCGAGAGGATATAGGCAAAGCCGCCGAAATGCATGATCTGTTTGACGCTGTCGATCTGGGAAGTCCGCTGTTCGAAACCGTCAATCCGTGTCCCTACGAATGAAACCGAATCGATGGCGACCCTGGCCACGCCGGCCGAGTATTTCAATGGGATGTCTATGGCGGCCAGATTTTCATCGTTCCAGAGGCTGGCCGTGACCATCCATTTGCCGCTGCCGATGGTTTCGACGACCAGGGAGAGGGTATCTACCTTGCCGATGGGATCGGTTTGTGCGAGAGCCATGCCGGCGGTGAGGCAGAGGCCGATGGTGAGACAGGCGACAATACGTTTCACTGACATGTCATCCTCCAGTTATTCTATGGATTCAAGATTAAACTCAGGATTCTCCGGTTGATGTATCTTGGCGCTGTCGGTCGTACCGAAGGCGCTGTTGAGACGGTTGAGGTAGGTTTGGGCCAGGGTGGAATCGTGCAACTCCAGGTACGCCACCCGGGCGGCATTGTACAGCGCGCGCGCCGCCA
>JAAZOE010000230.1 GCA_012797915.1 Candidatus Zixiibacteriota bacterium
CCAGAGAATCACGGCCGATGAAAACACCTGCGCCCAGAAGCGGAACTTCCGGGTGGAAAAGGTTTTCCGTCTCGGTGATACCGCCGGTCTCGTCGGTGCTTGTTTCACGCTTTCCATCTGTGCCTTCCCGATCTATTCTTTCGATGGATGATACGCTGGAGACGGGGAAAACATATTTGACTTAGGTCAAGCGGCCCAAAAAAAGACCCGGCATTTGAAATATGGACGAACTCTTATGGGGCACCGGTGCCCCGCCCAAAATCCCCGTCAACGGCCGGGCATGGCGGGTGGGATCGAAGAATACAGGCCGAGAAGTATCATTTTGTGGGCAGTCCGCCCATGGCCGATCCACTTCCGCCCCTCAGGGTACCCCACCTTGGCGGTTCGCCGCAGGCGGGCCGACTAGGTGGGTTTAAGTGATGATGCCTGAGGAATATCGATGGGCCGACAGAATGGGAGAAGAGAAACGCCTCAGACCGAATAAAAAAACCCACCCGGTGGGTGGGGTACCAAGTCTTTCAATGGCTTACAATGTGATGATATGTGCGATTTCCGGGAAGGCAATCTCCAAGGGCACATCGCCGCATCTTGTGGGACAGCCTCTGGACATCTGCCGTCCACAATAGTGAGACTATTTCGTTTCCCGATTCGTCTGCCCGCCCCGGATTTTCTCGCGGAGATCGTTGAGGTAAGATATCAGAATCTTGCGCGGGATGGTCTCCTGAATGTTCGCCGCCTTAAGCCACTGTTCTCGATCGGCCACCTCCAGCGCCTGCATCCGCCCGGCAACCAGATTCTTGACCGTCACCTCTCCCCGCTCGAACTCATCGGAGCCGAGGATGACCGCCATCGGGATGCCGACCTTGTCGGCATACCGTAATTGCTTGGTCAAGTTCTTGGTTTCACCCAGGAAAATCTCGGCCTTGAAACCATTCGACCGGATGTCATTGAGTAGTGCGATATACTCAGGCATCTTCTCCTGATCCATGACCGTGACCAGGACCTCGGAAATGGTCGTCTGGAAAGAGATCAGGTTGCGGGACATGAGCGCCGCCAGCAAACGGTCGATACCGGCCGATGCCCCCACCGCCGGGATTTTTCGTCCCAAAAACCGTTCCACCAGACCATCGTACCGTCCCCCCGCAAACACCGACCCGACTTCCGGAACATCATCAAGCACCGTCTCGAATACCGGCCCGGTATAATACCCCAGCCCGCGGGCTAATGTAGGGTCGAATTGTGTTTTGGACAACGGCACGCCCAAGTCCATGAGGTATCGCCGGACTTCTTGAAGTTCTGCAAGACCTTTATCTAACACATCAAGACCCATTTCCCCAGCAAGCCTCGCTTGATAATAACTATTTGGATTATAACCGAGCTTTTCAATGGCAAATCGTTCTATATCTCGATCCAACTGGGCAAAACTGTCTAGTTCTGCCACGGTCAACCAATTGCTCCAAGAGTAAAAGAATGCAGAGGCGGTGCTTACCGTCAATTCTGGCAAATTGAGGCCTGGAATCCAATCGCCTGATTCATCCCGGTAGCCCGGACCCAATTCATTTGTTATGGCCTCTACTCCCTTTTTATCGAGTTTGTCGGTTACCCTTAGGAAATCGAGTATTTTGTCTTTGGGGGTTTGGAAGAATTCCGCTAAGCCGTTTATTATTTTACGGTTAGAGTATCTGATTCGATAATTTGGCAACCCCAGCTTCTCGAACGATTGACAGATCGCCGCCATGATCTCGGCGTCCGCCAGCATCGAAGCCGTCCCGACCGTATCGATATCGAACTGCGTGAATTCGCGGAACCGTCCCGGCCCCGGTTTGTCCACCCGCCAGACCGTCCCGACCTGATATCGCCGAAACGGCAACGGCATCTCCGGATTCCCAGCGACATAGCGGGCCAGCGAGGCGGTCAGCTCGAACCGCAAGGCCATATCGACCTTCTCCGGCCCGGTGAAGCTGAAAATCGTCTCGAGATTTTCGGAGCCATAATCGGCCCCTTTGAGCGTCTCGATCTTTTCCAGCGCCGGGGTCTGCAAAGGGGAAAAGCCAAACGACTCAAACACCTCGCGGAAGACGGCCACCAGGTTCTGGCGGGCAATTTCCTCGGAGGGCGGGTAGTCCCGAAATCCCTTCAGGACCTCCGGTTTGATCTTCTTCTGTTTTCCTTTTGGCGTATCCATCGAAGTCGTTACCGGCAAAAAAATAATACTGGGGGGCGGGATCGAACCGCCGACCTCCTGATCCACAGTCAGGCGCTCTAACCAGCTGAGCTACCCCAGCACAGGCCGTATAATTTATCTGTTATCGCTTATAAGTCAAGCGTTTTGAGGACGCGCCCCACCCGGCGACAGCTCCGTTCACGGCTTGGTCGACGCCGTTTCCTTGATCTGCACCCCACCCGACCGGAACTTGACCACCGTGGTGTCCATCGTCCCGACCCGAACCGTCTTCCAGGTCAGACAGGAATCCCCCTGATACTGCTCGCATTTCTGCGTCACCGTCGTTTTAATTCCCACCGCCTGCCCCTTGGGGTCGGCAAACGTACACCGTTCACCAATGATACCGAGCGGAATCAGCGTATCCCCCGCCGCCAGTCGTTCGACCTTGTCGACCCGCAGAATCAGCTTGGCCAACAAACCCTTCTCCTGCGGCCGCGCCGGAAGCGTCCGCGGCGCGTCCGGCATGTCCGCCAGTCCCATCACCCGGATGGAATACAGATCCTTGGAAGGGGACGAGGCCGCCACCATTTCCCAGCCGGAGATCATCGTCCCGGAAGTGTCCAGCGCGAACGGCAGATTGTCCGGTCGTCCTTCATCGACCGGGAAATGGAGCCGGTCGTTCTTGGGCATCGTCACCGTGACATCCATGCCGGCCAGCGAGTCGAGCGGCATGGTCAGATAGACCGGCACGATCGCCACGGAGTCGGTCGGTTTGATAGTCACCTGGCCGACGGCCAGAATCACTCGAGGGCCTGCCGGCGTGACGGCATACACCGCTGCCGCCGCCAGGAGGAGAACGATGGTCAGGTATTCGAATCGTCGCATCATGTTGGTCCTTCCCGCAGACAATCAGGTCCGCCGCGCGGCGGCGAGCAACAAGGGATGGGAGCGGTCCATGATCCCCGAGGGCGAGGCCTCGCGAAGATCATGCACCAGTTCGATGGAGGGCCGGGCGGCTTCGAGGCCGTACCCCCCGCCGCTCAATATGTCTTTGTATACCATGGTATGCAGATCGGTGAACCCGCCCGAAAACTCCACCTCTTCTTCGTCGATCGTAATCGACCGGTAGGTCGCTTTCCCCTCGCGCCGGGCGACTTCCGGCAGGTCGTTGAAATCGATCGACAAAAACCAGGTCACCCGCGCCCGTTCCAGTTCAAGATACCCGCCCACGCGGGTCGGCTCCGAATGATGCACCTCGTTTTGCTGGACTGGACCGAACAACCAGACCAGCAGGTCGAAGAAATGGATCCCGATATTGGTCGGCAGTCCCCCCGACCGCTCCAACTGCCCTTTCCACGACACCAGATACCACCGCCCGCGGGAGGTGATATAGGTCAGGCAGACATCATGTTTGTGGGCTCGTTTTTCCTTGAGCAGCTTCTCCCGCAACGCGATCAGCGCCGGGTGAAGGCGGAGTTGGAGAACGGTGTAGACCCGGTGGCCGCTTTCCTGTTCCAGTTCGGCCAGGGCGTCCAGGTTCCAGGGATTGAGCACCAGCGGTTTCTCGCAGATGGCATCGGCCCCCACCCGCAGAGCGAACCGGACATGGGCGTCGTGAAGGAAATTGGGGGAACAGATGCTGACATAATGCACCCGCTCGTTGTCCCCCTGACGGCGCAGCTTTTCGATATGCCGGTCGAACCGCTCGAACTCGACGAAAAAGCGGACGTCGTGGAAATAGCTGTCGAGGATGCCGACCGAATCGCTGGGATCCACCGCCGCGACCAAGTTGTTGCCGGTCTCCTTGATCGCCTTCATATGCCGGGGGGCGACGAACCCGCCCGCCCCGATCAACGCGAAATTCTTGGCCATCGTCTCTCCTCTTCCCTGCCTTGCCGTGCCGGACCGTATTATCAATAATACAAAAAGCCGGGCTGTTTAGCCCGGACTTTTTTACCCCTCGAAAGGCGGTCAATTCTGTCAACGGGACGGCTAAATCATCTGGACGCCGCCGCTGACCGGGATATACGCGCCCGTGATGAACCCGGCGTCCCCGGACACCAGCATCACCACTGCCCCGGCAATATCTTCCGGCGTCGCCACCCGTTGCATCGGCGTCGCCGCCGCCATGGCCGTAATCCGCTCCTTGGACAACCAGGCGGTGGCATCGGTCAGGGTCAATCCCGGGGCCACCGTGTTGACCCGAATCCCCATCGGCCCCAACTCCAGCGCCAGCGATTTCATCAGACCATCCACCGCCGATTTGACCGTCGTATGGGCGCTGAACCCATACCCCGGATGACGCGATAACCCGCTGGAGATGCCGACGATGCACCCGCTCTTGCGGGTAATCATGCTCGGGATGATTTCCTGCAGGGGATAAAAGAATCCTTTCAGCTCCCCCATTACCTTCCGTTCGAAATCATCGAAGGTCGAATTGACAAACGGCTTGAACGGCACCTCCGCCCCGGCGTTGAGGATGAGAACATCGATCGGGCCGAATACGGACGCCGCCTCCGCCGCCATCGCCTTTACCGCCTGCCGGTCGCGGACATCTGCCTGCACCGCCACCGCTTTCCCGCCGCTGTCGGCGATGGTCTTCACGACCGCTTCGGCCGCCGTTTTATTCTTGAGATAATTGACGACCACCGCCGCCCCCCGGCGGGCCAGCAAGACAGCCGCCGCCGCCCCGATCCCCCGGCTGGCGCCGGTAACCAATGCCGTTTTGCCTGTCAAATCCATGGTCGATCCTTCCACAGCCCACTGGCCGTATGATGGGTGAACGATGCCCGGCCGGTCCCCGGCGCCGGTAGTAACGATTATACGGCCGAAGACCGTGTCGAGCGCGGGAAAAGAATCTTGTTGACGATGACAGCCAAGTCACGCTAGATTGAATTGTTAAATATAAATATCTCTTGCAGGCAACGACAATCAACCATCATTTCGAGGGGTGTGAATATGCGCCATTCCTGCCTTTTGCGGATCGTCTTTTGGTCCGTCGCCGTGGTTTTCATTTTCAGTTCTCTGGCAACGGCTGACGCCAAAGACAATCTGACCTACCAGGGAAACAAAGCCAGAATCACGGTCGGCACGATCAAGGCCAAGGCCGATGAATGCTCCAGCGACATGGCCGCCGGCATCGGCGAGATGCTCTCCACGGCGCTGGCCCAAAGCGACAAGTTCATTGTGCTGGCCGGCCAGGAGGACGTGGCCGAGCTGGCCGAGGAAATTGAACTGGGCCAGTCGGGATATGTGGAAGAAGGACGGGGACCCGACGAGGGGCTTATGGAGGGGGCCGATATCCTGGTCACCGGTGCGGTGACCTCATTTGAGCCGGAGGCCGGCGGCGGTGGCGGCGGCCTTGGCGGCCTGAAGAAAAAAGCCTTCGGCAAGGTCGGTCTGGAAACCAAGACCGCCGAACTGGGCCTCGACCTTAAACTGATCGACATCCGCACCCGCCGGATCATCAAGGCGACTTCCATCGAGGCCAAGTCGACCAGCTGGGGCACCGATGTCGCCGGCGGCGGCTGGGGCGAGGAAATCGCCATGGCCGGGGAAATGGGCGTCTACTCCAACGAGCAGATGGAAAAAGCGGTCCGGGCGCTTCTGGTCAAGACGGTCAAGGCCATCGAAAAGGAAGTCCCGGCCGAATACTACCGTTACCAGGGCAAGGGGCAGTACACTCAGGAATACGGAGCCGCGGGCAAGACTGCGGCCGGTTCCGGCGGCGCCAAGGGTGAGGAAGGCATCTCCGGCGGCGGAGCGGGCACTTCCGGCGGCCCGGTCAAGGCCGAAAGCATGGCCCTCTATACCAAGTACGATTTCATCCCCGGCGACAAAACCATTTTCTACGACGACCTCTCCGGCGAGGAAGTCGGAGAATTTCCCTCCCGCTGGCGGCTGGTCGACGGCGTCTTCGAGATCGCCAAGAAGGGCGACCTGACCCTGGTCCTTTGCAGCGATGAGGGAAAACTCCGTCCCAAAATGACCCCCGGTCTGCCCGACCGGTACACGGTCGAATGGGAAGTTTACAACAATGGAAACGATTTGAAGCCGCATTGGTATTTTATCCGCTTTCTCGACGCCAATGAACAGGAAATCGGGGAGTTTGCATTAACCGACGGCCATTGGACCAAGATAACGATTCTAGACAAGGACAAGGCCGAAAAAGAACTCTCCTCCAAACTCGGCCGCGGCATTCACACCATGCGCATCATGGCCACCAAGACCACCATGAAATGCTATGTCGACAACGAACGGGTGGCCAATATCCCGGATATCGAATATTTCGAACCGGCCTCATTCGAAATCCGCTGTGACCCCTGGGATGAAAAGGGAAATCCCATGCTCTTTGGCAAATTCCGGGTGGCCGAGGGAGGCAAAACCATGCGCCAACAGCTGGATGAAACCGGCAAGATTATCACCCATGGGATTCTGTTCGATTCCGGCTCCGATGTCATCAAGGGAGAATCGTATAAAACCCTGACCGAGATCGGCCAGCTTTTAACCGATGACCCCAACCTCCGCCTGTCGATTCAGGGCCACACCGACAGCGACGGTGACGAGGCCTCCAATCAGGACCTGAGCCAGCGGCGGGCCGCCTCCGTCAAGGCGTATCTGGCCGGCAATCACCAAATCGATGCGGCCCGGCTGGAAGTCGTCGGCTTCGGGGAAACCAAACCGATCGACGTCAACACCTCCCCTGAAGGCAAGGCCAATAACCGCCGGGTGGAGCTGGTGAAGCTGTAAGTCGCCGTCTGCGGCAAAATCGTGCGGCGGGAGGCTCTCCTCCCGCCGCCTTTTTTCACGGGAGGGGGTATGACAGGCTCGCGATTACTCCTCATCTTCGTGGTTGTTTTTATTGCCGTCGATATCGTTTATGCCGATGACCGGCCGCCCTGGCTGATCGGTGTCTATGCCGACTACTCCGCCACCTCGGAGTATGTTCCCTCCGCCGGTCGATACATCGACAGCTTCCGCACCGAGGCCGACGCCGGGACCCCCGGTTTCGGCATCTCCGCCACCCGCATGCTCAAAGGCTGGTTCGGCGTGGGTGGTGAAATCATGGGGCAGGTCTACCGCTGGAAATCGAACATCTTTGGTTTCGATATCGGTCCGATCTACTGGCCCAGGCCGCGCGCTGCGGCCGATTACGAAAACGGCCCGTCCGGCACCGATTTCCGGTTCAATCTTCTTTTTCGGGCCCTGCTTCTGTCGAAACCATCCGCCTCGACTCATATGGCTTTTCCGTTGGGGGTCGGAGTGTACGGATACCGTCGAAGCGAATTTGGTTTTCATGGCGGATTGCTGGTCCGACATCTCCTGGATGACAAAAAGGCGTTCTTTCTCGGTTCCCGGGTGCATCTCATCCCGATGCCGTCCAAAATCGGGGCGCTGGTCCAGCTGGTTATGGGAATCGAGTTTCGGGTGGAGGCGAAACGGCGATAAGTATCGAATGAAGTCGTCTGCGCCCGCGAGGTATCGCGGGCGCAGACATACCTCTTTGGCCGACAGGTCTCGTTGCCGTCGTTACCGACAACAGGGAGGCGGGCCGCTCCGGAAGACGTAATTAACGAGATACACCGCGTCTCCCACATTGACACTGCCGTCGCAGTTGGCGTCACCGGCCTCCAAGGGCGCCGGCGTCGGACCGCTCCGGAAGACGAAATTAATCACGAAGACCGCGTCACCGACATTGATCAGCCGGTCGCCGTTGGCGTCGCCGCAGATATAATCGCACACATCGCCGATGCCGTCGCCGTCGCCGTCGGCCTGGTCCGGATTGGCCAGCGTCGGACAATTGTCGCAGGCCGTGCCGATTCCGTCGCCGTCGCTGTCGGCCTGTTCATCATTGGCCACGGTGGGACAGTTGTCGCAGACCGTCCCCACTCCGTCGCCATCTCCATCAGCCTGATCGGCATTGGCCGCGTTCGGACAATTATCGCAGACATTGCCAACCCCGTCACCGTCGCCGTCCGCCTGGTTGGAGTTGTAATCCGCCGGGCAGTTGTCGCAGGCGTCGGCGAATCCGTCGCCGTCGTAATCCGCCTGGTCGGGATTATAGGCCGCCGGACAGTTGTCACACACGTCCCCGACCCCATCCCCGTCGCCATCGGCCTGATCCGCATTGGCCAGCAACGGACAATTGTCGCATCCGTTGCCGAACCCGTCGTTGTCGGCATCGGCCACCGGCTGGCTGACATACACGTACAGCCGGTCGCCGATGATCGAATCCACCCGAACCGTGATCCCCGTCGGTCCGTAATAGCCGTCGCTGCTGGGATAGGTGGACGGGTCAAACAGATTCTGGTAAGGGACATCGCTGGAGAACAACGCCCCTTTTCTGGTTTCGTATGGATACCACCATTGCGCGGTGTCGCTGAGATACCCGCTGGGATTGAAATAGATGTCCCGCGCCGGGTTGTACCCGGCGTCCTCGACCGCCACCGTGTAATGCGGCAGCCGCGGCAGACCGTAGTTGATTCGGTGAGGGTACACCATCATGTTCAGGTCGACATGGGTAATGAGCAGCCCCCGGTCCAAAGGATCGTGGCCGTAACTCATCATCGGGAAGAAATAACAGCTGAAATCGGAATCGAAATGGTCGAACATCGCCGCCGATTGCGTATTGCGGTACTCCAGCAGAAAATACTCCCGGCCGTCGGCGCTGATCGGAAGCATATACAGCGAGCTGTCGTCGGTGGTTTCGATACTCTTGACGACCAGGCTCTGATATTCGGTTTCGCAGAGAACGATCGGCGTAATCCACCCCATTTCCTTCTTGCACCAGCCGGTCAGATGCGTCGGCGTCTGCGCCCCCAGCGACAGGATACCGTACCCGCCGAACCCCATATTGCACCAGTCGTAGACCGGATGATCGTTGGAATCGTTGGGGGTATAGAACGTGACCGGATCCAGCTTGCCGTCGTAATCGTACAGGTCGGGCAAACCGAGATTGTGGCAGGTCTCATGGGCGAAGACCCGGATCGAATTCAGGCTGTTGAGGCCGGAAAAGACGGTCGGGTCGTCCGGGTCGCGCATGGGGTACAATTCGGGCGAGGTGTTCCAGCCCGAGACCAGAACGCCGTCAAACGGCCCCAGCCCGTACCCTTGTCCATAGGTGATGGCGTATGACCAGATATCGTAGGGATTCTGGCTGAACTCCTGCCCGGTGCCGGAACGGATGAAGATAACCGCGTCCACGGCCCCGTCTTGATTGCCGTCGTACTGCGAATAGTCGATGACCGCATCGAGCGGTTCGAGAAGATCGGAAAAATCATACCCGGGGTTGTACTGGCCGCCGTTGACCCAGTCGATGACCGTGCCGATGACGGTCGCCTTGCCGAAAGACACTTCGTCGATATAGTCGGCCATCGACCCGCCCGGCCAGACGTTTC
>JAAZOE010000231.1 GCA_012797915.1 Candidatus Zixiibacteriota bacterium
GGGTGATTCGGTAAAATGCATCTCAATCGATCCGTCGCTGGTCGAATGGATCAAGCAAGCCTTAAAGGCCAGCCATGGCGAGGAGGCTCAGTTTCATAAAACGGCTGTCGATGATCTCTGCCGGCAAATGACAAGGCTTGAAAAAAGGCTTTCGCAGATATATATCGACAAAATCGATGGTGAGATCCCTGAAGAGGAATGGAAACAACTCCACGAGAAGTTTTCAATTGAACTGGATGACATCAAGCGAAGGCTTGACAGTCACACGAGGGCCAATGTTGACTATTACGAACAGGGGGCAATGATCTTAGAACTCGCACAAGATGCCTATAATCAATACCTTGCGCAGAATGATGCCGAAAAGCGGAAATTGCTCGATTTCGTACTTTCGAACTGCCATGTCAAAGGTGCCGAGTTTATTCCCGTTTACCGGCAACCCTTTGACCTGCTTGCGGATTACAATCAGCGTGACGACAAAAAAAGACGGCAATCCGGGGGAGAATCGCCGTCCCATCAACTTTGGCGTCCCCAAGGGGATTCGAACCCCTGTTACCGCCGTGAAAGGGCGGTGTCCTAGACCGGGCTAGACGATGGGGACGCAACGCTTTTCAGGCCGGTAAAATACCGGTTTTGGCCTTGCTGTCAAGGAAAATACGCGCCGAGCGGAGAACCGGCCAAAGAAAAGCAGGTCGTCGCCCAAGCGACCGAGACACGGCTCATTTGGAAAGGATCACGATCAGCACAATCGCCACCGCCACCACGATCGCCCCGGCCGCAATCGCCATCGGCAGATATTTATTTCGTCCCCGACCGGCGTCCCCGTCCGGGATCACCGCCTGCCGTTGCGCCTCCCGGCGCCGCTCGAACTGCGCGAAGTCGGCCAGCATCTCATCCAACTCCTGGTACCGATCGGCCGGACGGGTTTGCACCATCCGGCGGAGGATGGCCACGATTTCGGGCGGAGCGGTTTCTTCCAGCTCGGTCAGTTCGGCAGCCATATTCCGGTCGGGCCGGGGCGGGCGACCGGCCAGCAGGGTGTACAGAATCATTCCCAGCGAATAGATGTCTCCCCGGCGGGTCCGGTCCCGTTCAGGGGGACTATACCAATGCTCCCGGTTGCCGTTGTGCCGGGGAAGGCCGAAATCGGTCAGGCGGACCGCTCCCTCCCGGTCGAAGAGGACGTTGGACGGGCAGAGATCGCCGTGGACGATATTGTTCTTGTGCGCGAACGAGAGCCCCTCGGCGATCTGGGCGGCGATGGTCATCGCTTCTTTCCACAGGTAGCGCCGCCCGAGCCGTTTGGCCAGTGAGCCGCCGGGAAGGTGTTCGGTAACGAAAACGGTTTTGTCCTGGGTCCCCCCGGCGCCGAAGATATTGGCGATATGCTTGTGTTTCAGCCGCGCCAAGAGGCGCGCCTCGCGCAGGCCGGATTGGTCGCGGTTGCGCTTCTTGATGATGTACAGGAGGCCGGTATCTTTGTTTTCCACCAGGTAAACCGCCCCGAAAGTATCTTCCCGGATCGTTTCCAGGAAGCGGCATTTGCCCAGAAACGATTCCACCCTGGTAGTGATGCCGCTGGAATCGGCGGCGGGATCCTCTCCCGTCAGGACTTTCTGAATTGCCAGGCGGAGTTCATCGGCCGAGGGATACCGGTCACCGGGAGAGTCAGCCAGGCAGCGGTTGATAATCTCATCCATTCCGGGCGGAATGGCCGGGTTGATTTCGGAGGGGGCGCGGAACCGTCCCTCCGGTTTACGGCCGCAGCAGATTTCGTACAGGATAATCCCGAGAGAATAAATGTCGGCGGCCGGAGTGACGTTGGCCGAGCAGAATTTCTGTTCCGGAGACATATAGGCCAGCGTGCCCATGACCAGATCGGCCGAGGTGGTTTCGGCATCGGGGGTCCCACGCAGCTGGGCGATGCCGAAGTCGGCCAGTTTGACGTTGCCGCGGCGGTCGATCAGAATGTTGGCCGGTTTGATGTCCCGGTGGATGATGCCGCTTTTGTGGGCGAAATCGAGGGCCTGACAGACGATGACGATGACGTTCAATTTGGCCGCCAGGTCGACCGCCGGATCGCGCAACATCGTCTTGAAGTCGGCGCCGTCGACAAACTCCATGACGAAATAGCAGCGCCCGCCCTGAACGCCCTTGTCGATGATCTGAACGATGTTGGGGTGATTGAGCTTGGCGATAACGATCGCCTCGCGTTCGAAGCGGCGGACGATTTCCGATTCATGGATGTATTGGGGGCTGAGGACCTTGATGGCGACCTCCCGCTGCAGGGAGAGCTGGAACCCCTTGTAGATTTCGGCGATACCCCCCTGGCCGATTCTGGCCAGGATTTCATAGTCGCCGATCCGCGGCTTGGACGATACGGCTCTGGTCGGTTGAGAAACAGACACGCTAACCCCACAGATACAAAAGGAGAGGGCCGCCTTGCGGCGCCTCTCCTTTAATTTCGGAATTTGGCCGGAAGATTTTACTTGAGAAAGGTCATTTTTCGGGTGAGAACCTGGCCCTCGAAGGCCAGGCGGTAGAAGTAAACCCCCGAGGCCTGCCGGTCGGCCACCCAGGTGACCGTATGATTGCCCGCCGACAGGTGGTCATCAAGCAGCGTTTCCACTTCCTGCCCCAGGATGTTGAAGATTTTCAGCGTGACGGCGCCCTGCTTCGGCAGAGAGAAGGAGATGACGGTCGACGGATTGAAGGGATTCGGAAAGTTCTGGTTCAAAGCGAAGACATCCGGCAGGAATGATTCGTCATCGCCGGCATCCATGGAGGTCCTGATCACGAGCTGGCCGGCGGAAAACGCCGGGACGAAGACCGCCGCGCCGGTGGTGTCGGCCAGTTCGGGACGGGTCTGCAGGACCGGCTGGGTCCCATGGTCGACCCGGCAGACGGAATCGATGGTAACGGTCTGATCGGAGGCGGAATTGTCGACCGTCAGGTGGAGGGTCGCCAGGAGTCCCTCGGACTCGCTGATGGCCGGGTTGCCGCTGGAGGGGAAGAAGGAAAACCGGACCGTATGGGCGGTGTTGTCGATGGAGACCATGGACATCATTCCCGTCTTCAACAGACTTCCGGCGAAGGAGACGGAATCGACCGTGACCGCGGCGGCGGACAACCGGAGGGGAATCGTCGCGGCCATAATCTTGATGGTGTTGCCGGTCAACGTCACCGGGATGACGGCATGGCTTCCGGGGGCGGCCTCGGTTGCGCCGACATGAATCTCGGCACCGAAGGCGGCCGTGACGGCCGAAAAGCCGCAGAAAGCGAAAACCATTGCACTCAAGGTGAAACACTTTACCAGTTTATTCATGTCGTCAACCCTTTCCGCCTGATTCTCTTCGGCCGGGGCCTCGTTTCCTGCCCGGCGGAGGGGAATCGTGGTGATGTCGAGAAGGGGTTAGCGCAAATGATGTGCCCGGAACGAAAAAACCGTCGGGGCGATGCCGCCGCCGACGGTTTGATCGGAAAAGCGTGTCGGTACTCCGGCGGTCACTCCCAATGGGTTTTCACGTTGACGAACTGTGTCTTGTTGTCGCGCCAAACCATGAAGACCACCTCGCGCCCTTTTTCCTTTTCCAGCCGGCCGAAGACGGCCTTGGTCTCATCGACGGAGGTAACCGTCTGATCGTTTATCTTCATGACGATATCGCCGGGATCGAGTCCGCCGACATCGGTCCAGCCGCCGGTTTCGATTTTATCCACCATCACTCCTTTCAGCTTATCCGGATCAAGGTTGCGGCGGTTGTAGTCGCTGAAAACCAGGTCGCGGAAGGTGACGTCGAAACGACGATCCTCGTAACTGGGGGCATCCCCGGCCGCCACCGGCGCCTTGTCCAGCACCAGGGATATCGACAGAGTATCCACGGTTTGGTCGGCGGGGCGCAGGACGGTCAGGTCCATGGCGGCCCCGGCCCCTTTGCCGGAGACCATTTTCTGAAAGACCGGCAGCGAGGATTCCTTTTTGATGGCCAACGGGTCGCCGTCCAGAGCGACAATGAAGTCGCCCGTCTTCAGGCCGGCCTTTTCCGCCGGCGAGCGGGGGATGACGTCCGTGACGATGATGCCGCCGGAGACGGCCAGGTTCCAGAAGGCGGCGATTTCGGGGTCGAGCGCCTGCAGGGAGATGCCCATCCATCCCTGTTTGAAATCCCCCGGTTCCGGGGGAGCGGACAGGATTTTTTTCAACTGGTCCAGCGGCATGAGGCCGATGGGGATGCCGTTTTGGCCTTCGCCGTAGTCGCCGTAGGCATCGCCGCTGGAGGTCACCTGGGTGACCACGCCGAGGAGTTTCCCATCCTTCGAAACCACCGGAGCCATGATGAAATTTGGCGGGAGTTCGCCCAATAGATAGTATTTTTCCGGCTGGCTCAGCACGGCGGTAACGGCGGTCTCACCCATCTCGAACCGAGGCTGGTAATTTTCCGGCAGCATCCAGAAGACGAACACCTCATCCCCCAGTTTCAAATCGGCCTTGTCGAACGTGGCCGTAGGGATGGCCTTCCGGGCCGAATCGGGGAGACGGGCGAAGGCGATGGCGCTGTATTGATCCACGCCGATATACTGGGCGTCGTATTTTTTGCCGTTCCAGTCGGTGACGGTCAGCGAGGTCGGCTTTTCCACGCGCGGCATGCCGGTGCCGTCGGCGGCAAAATGAACCCCGGTTCCCAGGGTGGAACCATCGAAAATGATGAGACCGTCCGGCCCGACCGAGAGTCCCATCACCCGATCCTCGATGTCCTCGCTTTCCCCCATGAAGGTCATCTCGGATTTATATTCGACGGTGACCAGAATTCGGTCGATGGTGTCGAAGAGGGCCTGATGGTCCGTGTCTGCCAGGGAAGAGGCGGCGATGACCAGCAACGAGAGCAGGCCGAGGCCATATCGTCCGATCCGGTTATTCATTGTAGTCCTCCTCCTTCTGCTCCCCGGAGTCACATTTAATCAGGACGAACCGGACCGCGCCCTGGCGGCTGACCGTCAGCAGGATGGTTTTCTCGTTTTCCATTGCTTCATACCGCTGTTTCAGCTGGTCGAGATCGGCGACCGGTTGTTTGTTGACCTTCGTGATGACATCCCCGCCCCGCAGGTCGGCACTGAAGGCCGGCCCCGGTATCCGAGCCTGGGTGACAAAGACGCCGACCGTATCAGTCAGGCGATAATCGACGGCCATCTGCTTGGTGATCGACCGGGCGGTGAACCCCCAGCGTTCGAAATCGAAATCCCGTCCCTCCAAATCCCCCATGAGACGGGGCGTCACGGTTCGATGCGCTTCTTGCCCTCCGGACAGAATGGTCAGGTCGACCGGGCGGTTGACGGGGGAGGAGGCGATGATCCGGTAGAAGGCCGGGACTTCCTCCTCGAATCGGGCCGAGACATCATAGCCGTCATATCTTAAAATAATATCGCCGGCGGCCAACCCGGCCTCCTCGGCCGGGGAGCCGGGATCGATCGAGGCGATCAACACGCCGCGGTTGGCGTCTGCGCCGAAAAACGATTCCAGGTCCTGCAGCGGTTGAACGTGCACTCCGATCCAGCTCCGATCCACCTTGCCGTTTTTTATCAGCGTCTGAGTGATTTCCTTGACGACGTTTATTGGGATGGAAAAGCCGATATTCTCGGCGAAGAAGACTCCCCGGGTATTGATGCCGATGACCTCCCCCTCGAGGTTGACCAGCGGTCCGCCGGAATTACCGGGGTTGATGGCGGCGTCGGTCTGCAACCAGTTGTTGTACTGGCCGGTCTTTTCGCCGGAAGGAAGGCGGATATTGCCGGGAAAGAAGCGGTTGACCGTCGAAATGACTCCCATGGAGACCGATCGGGACAAAGCCAGGGGAGAGCCCATGGCCAAAACCGACTGGCCGACCTGAAGGTTGTCGGAGTTCCCCAGGACCGCCGGGGTGATCTTCCCCTTGTATTCGGACAGGTCCAGTTTGATGACGGCCAGGTCGGTGGCCGGGTCGCCGCCGACCAGTTTGGCCGGGACCTGTTCCCGGTCGGACAGCGTGCAAATAATCCGCTCCGCCTTGCCGGCGACATGGTAGTTGGTGACGGCGTAGCCATCGGCGGAGAGGATGATTCCCGATCCGACGACGGGATGTTTCTTTTCCCGGCCGGTCAGGTAGTCGATTACTACCGGCTGGA
>JAAZOE010000232.1 GCA_012797915.1 Candidatus Zixiibacteriota bacterium
CTGAAATCACAAGGGACGACAACGAGCGCAAGCGATGCCGGATACTTTAACCTTCCCGAACCCCGCCTCGAATATTAACCGACCGGGCCGTTTCACCCTCGATACGCTCTGGGTCTTGATCGGTTTGGGTGTGGCGGTCAGACTGGTTTTCCTGGGGGTGCTAAACCTTCTGCCGGAAGAGGCGTACTACTGGAACTACGCCAGCCATCTCGATATCGGGTACCTCGACCATCCTCCGATGGTCGGTTGGCTCATTTATCTCTCGGAAGCGTTGCTTGGGCGAAGCGAGTTTGCGGTGAGACTGCCGGCCTTTTTGGGCTGGTTTCTATTCGCGTATTTCATGTACCGTATCGCGGAAAATACGACCGGCAAAGGGGTCGGAAAGCCGGTTATTCTTCTCTTGACCGTCCTGCCGATTTACATGTCGGTGGGATTCCTCATGACCCCAGACGCCCCGTTCTACGTTTGCTGGGCAGGGGCATTGTACTTCCTGGAACGGGCGATTTTCGGCGGCCGTCCGTCGGCCTGGTATGGCGTCGGGGTCTGCCTCGGGCTCGGATTGCTCTCCAAATACACGATGGGTTTGATGGTCGCAACCACGGTGGTGTTTCTTCTGCTGGATAAACCGTCCCGTCATTGGTTCCGGAACTGGCGGCCGTACCTCGCCCTGGCGACGGGCTTCATCCTCTTCCTGCCGGTGTTCCTATGGAATGCCCAACATGATTGGGCATCGTTCGCTTTTCAAGGGGCGCGGCGATGGTCGGGAACGCCGGAATTTTCCCTGCACATTCTCATCGGAAGCGCCCTCGTGCTGATAACGCCCTTGGGGGTGTATGAAGTAGTGAAGGTTCTATCCCGTTTCTGGAAACACAGAACGGCCGCCCAAAGGAAGGATGCGCTGCAATTCCGCAAGTTCTTGTTTCTGATCACGTTTACGATGGTTCCGCTGATGGTGTTTGTCATCCACAGCTTGCAGGGCCAGCCGAAATTAAACTGGACCGGCCCGGTGTGGCTGGCGGTGTTGCCCTTGGTTGCCGGTGGGATTGCCGGCGTCCGAGTCGCGGGTTCGCGGGTCCCGTCTCGGTCGATTTCCCGGCATTGGGTCGTTACCGCGACGGCGCTGTTGGTTTTCTATTTCGGGGGTTTCGGATACCTGGTGGCGGGCATGCCGGGCATGGCCAAGAACAGCGGCATGAAATTCCCGATCGCTTGGAAAGCATACAGCGACAAGGTCGAGGCGATCGAAAACGCAATGAAAACGGCGACCGGCGCCGAGCCGGTCGTCATTGGGCTGGATGAATACTGGCTGGCCAGCGAAGCGAGTTTCTATGATGTTGACGATGCCGACGACGCCGAGGCTTTGCCGGAAATCACGGGTGAGAGTCTGGTTGGGGGCAACAGCGTGATGTGGGATTCGTGGGCGCCGCCGCAAATGGCCATCGGGCGGAATGGGATACTGGTGAGTTTCGCCGAAGACAGACTGAAGCAATCTTGGGTAACCCGGCACTTTTCGAAATTGGGCGAAATACAAAAAGAAACGCTGACCAACGGCGGCGGCGAAATCGGACACTTTTTCTGGCGGTTGGGATACGATTATGATTCGCAATGATCGCCCCGATGGCATCAAGGGATTATAGGCGGGCAAAGAGGCGGGCGATTCCTTCGGAATCAAACCGAAAAGCGAGTTATTCCTGGATCCGGTCGATGTCTTCGCGTTTGCCCAAAGCGACCAGAATATCGGCTTCTTTGATCTGGTAGTCGCCGCCGGGACCGAAATTGAAGTTTTTATCCAAGCCGCTTTTAACAGCGATCAGCTGGACACTATACTTTTTGCGCAACTTCAATTCCATCAATGTCTTGCCGACAAACTTTTCCGGCGGATTGATTTCGGCCACGCAATATTCACCGGTCAGGGGAAGATAATCGACCAGGTTCGAGGCGGCCAAAGAATGGGACAGACGGATGGCCATCTGCTTTTCCGGGATAATCGTCTCGGTGGCGCCGACCTTGCGTAGAATCTTGGCGTGGTCCTCGGAGTTGGCCTTGACGATGATCTTCTTCGCCTTGAGCTCTTTCAGATACAGACTGATAAGGATGGAAGCGTGGGAGTTGGTCCCCATGGAAACGATGAAACCGTCGAACTTCTCCACCTCGAGCTGTTCCAAAAACGCCCGCTCGGTGGCATCCCCCAAAATCACCACATGGACCTTGTCCTGCAAATCCATGATCCTGGCCTTGTCGATGTCGATGGCCGTGACCTTGCACTTCAGGCCGGACAGCTCCAGCGCCACGGCCGATCCGAAGTTGCCCAGACCGATGACGACGAACTCTTTCGATCCCATATCCTATCCCACCATGACCGATTCATCAAGATAGACCAGTTCCGCCTTCTTCGAGGGGCGGGCCACGCTGTAGGCTAGGGTCAAAAGCCCCACGCGGCCGATGAACATGGTCACCACCAGAGTGAATTTGCCCAGGAAGCTCAACTGCGGGGTGATACCGGTGGAGAGTCCCACCGTGCCGAAAGCGGAGACGATTTCGAACAGGCTTTTCATGAACCACCCCTGGCTGTCGCTGTGGGCGACGCCTCGTTCCACAAGAAACATGAATATCACCACCATCGCCACAATCAACAACAGGGCCAACAGGAAAACATACAAGGCGCTCAGGACGCTGTCGTTGGTGATGGTCCGTTTGAACGCCGCCACCGTCCGCCGTCCCTGCACCCGGTTGAAGAGCAGAAGCGAAATCACCGCCAGGGTGGTCGTTTTGACGCCGCCGCCGGTGGAACCGGGACAGGTTCCGATAAACATCAGGACGATCGTCACCAACAGGCTCAGATCGGTCAAATGGGCTTGCGGAATGGCGTCGAAACCGCAGGTGCGGGCGGTAACCGATTGGAAACCGGCATTGACCACCCGGTCGACAAGGCCGCTTTCCTGATAGGCGTTGGACCATTCCAAAACCAAAAAGATAACCGCGCCGACGATGATCAAGACTCCCGTGGTGGTCAAACAAAGTCTGGAGTGCAGAGAGAGGCGGTTCTTCCGGTTGCGGATGCGGTCGTAGACCTCGCCGACGACGGCGAACCCAAAGCCGCCGATGATGATCAACAGCGAAATGGTCAAAAGAAGTAAACTATCTCCGCGGTAGCCTTCCAGATTGGTGGAAAATGTCGAGAAGCCGGCGTTGCAGAAGGCGGCGATGGAATGGAAGACGGCGTGCCAGGCGGCCGTTACCGTCGGGAAGTGTCCCCGGAACTGGATGAACAAGGCCGCGGCGCCCAGAATTTCGACGATAATCGTGGTGATGAAGACGGCCTTCAAAAGATGTGCCGATCGGGCCCTGGTTTCCGAGCCGAAACTCTGCGACAGGCCTAGACGGTCGAGATACGGCAGGCGGGCGCCGGCCGCCAGCAGGAAGATGGTGGCGAAAGTCATGATCCCCAGGCCGCCCAGCTGGATCAGCAGCAGGATGACGATCTGGCCGAAGGTGGAAAAGTCCTTGGCCGTATCCAAAACGGTCAAACCGGTGACGCAAATGGCGGAGGTGGCGGTGAAGAGGGCATCGATGAAGGCGACCGGTTTTCCGGAAGAACTGGCTGGGAGCATCAATAGCGCGGTTCCGACGGCGATGCCAAGGGCGAAATAGCCGATGATTTTCTGGCCCGGTTTGTTGCTGAGTAACGGCATATTCCCAATCTCTGCATCCGGAGGAGAAAAGTCAAGGCCGACCGGCCGGTTCACCGTTGACGGCCGCCGCGCCTGCGGCCGGATAAAAAAAACGGCTCCGGAACCGGAGCCGTTTTTATCATCCACTGATGCGGATTCACCATTTCGGGCGGCGATTGTTGCGACGCATACGGGCCGTCCAGCGAATGCTCCGCTTGGGGGTCCGGGTCATGTGCCGCTGATGGGCATATCCGGGACGGAAGGTGATCTTGTTTTCCGTCGGGTTCTTCCAATTGGACGGATTGGTCTTCCGGATGCTCAGGTTGCTGGCTTTGTAGCGCACCGAATAGACGGTCCGGCCAAGCTGGCGGGCGCACCACTGGGTGTCGTACGTCCGGTAGTACTTGCGCAGGAAGGCGATCTCCTGACACGTCCACACCCGGGTATTCTTGTTGTAGCTGCGGCTCCTGCGAGTTGTCGGACGAGGATGCCTCGTTTTACGCCAAGTCGCCATACTCTCTCCTTTCATGAAGGTATCGTGAGTTGGGGTCTCGCTTTTCTTTCGAGGCCCGTCGATTGACCACAATCTGATTGAAATATCGGAGGATTCGGAATTTCCTTTACCGGAACCGGTTAAAAAAATGGCCGGTTTGCCGACCGGCGGCGGCCGTGCCCTTTTTTTGAACACCCGCCGCATGCGGCACCGCCGGGGAAAAGGCGCCTTTTTTCTTGCTCCGTGCGACCGGTGACGGTTTAATTGTCGATGGAGGATGCCATGAGCGCCTATGAACGATTCGCCGGCGTCTATGACAAAATGGGTTCCGACCGGTTTTCGGCCCGAATGTTCGCCTATACCGAGCAAATCCTGACGCGGCTGGGATACCACCCCAAATCGGTTCTGGACCTCGCCTGCGGCACCGGCACCGCGGCCCTGAAATGGGCCGGCCGCAACCTGGCCATCTACGGTATTGACGGCTCCCGGCACATGCTGAGTGTGGCCCGCCGAAAAGCCCGGGACAGGAAGATAAAAATCGCCTTTTCGCACCAACCGTTGACCGCCTTTGCCTTGCCGGCCCGGGTGGACCTGGTCACCTGCTATTTCGATTCGCTCAACTACCTGTTGACCGAGGCTGATCTGGCGGCCTGTTTCCGGTCGGCGGCCAGGGTCCTGTACCCCGGGGGGTATTTCATTTTCGATATGAACACGATCGAGGCGATGAAAGTGATCTGGGGCGCACAGGTGTACGCCGATGAAACGCCCGATTTGGCC
>JAAZOE010000233.1 GCA_012797915.1 Candidatus Zixiibacteriota bacterium
AAAACTGGCCGGAGAAATTGCCGCCTATCGGGGCGGCTTCTGGGAGATCGTCAAGTACCGGGCCCCGTTCTGCCTGATGATGCAAACCCAGGCGTTTTTCTTCATGTACGCCTGGCGGATCATCGGGCTGATGCTGATAGGGATGGGTCTGGCCAAAGCCGGGGTGTTCGCGGCCGCTCGCACGGCGTCCTTTTACCGTCGCTGCCTGATCTTCGGGTACGGCTTGGGCCTGCCCTTGGTGGCGATCGGGATGTATCAGATGATGGCCCACGATTTCGACGTCGTCTCGGGATTTTTACTGGACAGCCAGTTCAATTATGTCGGTAGTTTCCTGGTGGCATTGGGACATATCGGCCTGCTGATGATGGTTTTCAAGTCGGGATGGCTCTCCTCGTTCACCCGCCGCTTGGCGGCGGTGGGTCGGATGGCTCTGACCAACTACCTGATGCATACGGTCATCTTCATCTTCGTCTTCTATGGCTTCGGCCTCGGTTTGTTCGGATGGGTCGACCGCTTTCCGGCCTTCTGCATGGTCCTGGCCATGTGGTTGATCCAGCTCTCTCTCAGCCCCTTCTGGCTGCGACGGTACTGCTACGGCCCGGCCGAATGGTTCTGGCGGACGATGACCTACCGCAAAAAGATTCCCTTCCGTCGCAACCCGCCCACCGGGGAACCGCTGGAGGCCTCATCGTAGCGGTCGGGACTTGCCCGCCGTTGTTTTCGGTTCCCTTTTCGGTTGACAGACGGTCGCCCTGGCGTCATTTTGTACCAAAAACCACCCTCTTTCGGGAGACGGCCGTTATGTGTCATTGTCTATCGTTTGTCCGCTTGGTGTTCGTTCTTTTCACTCTGCTGCTGGCCGGCATGTCATCGGCCGCCGACCCCACCACCGTCCTGTCCGCCCGCTACCCGGCCCTCTCCCCCGACGGCCGGACCATCGCCTTCACCTACATGGGGGACATCTGGACCGTTCCCTCCTCCGGCGGGGAGGCCCGACGGCTGACCGTTCACGAGGCGGAGGATATCCTGCCGCAGTATTCACCCGACGGCGCCTGGATTCTCTTTTCCTCCCGGCGGTACAACAACTACGACCTGTTCATCATCCCGGCCGAGGGAGGCGCCCCGCGGCAAATCACCTCGCACACGGCCGATGAATTCGCCTCGGGATGGTTCCCCAAAGGTGACAGCGTCATCTTCAATTCCCCGGCCGAGGGTCTGCGCGACCTCTATAAAGTCCCGGTGACCGGGGGCACGCCGGTCAAGTTGACCGGCTACCCCAACGAACAGGAATTCAACGGCCGAATCACCTCCGACGGCCGGCATATGATCTACAACAACGGTTCCGGCTATACGCGCTGGTGGCGGCGGGACCTGAAGGCCGGACGCAACGTGGATATCTTCCTGCAAGACCGCACCAAGACGCCGTTCACCTCCGTGCGCCTCACCTCGGACGAACGGTACGACCTCTGGCCGATCCTCAACGAAAGCCGGAACGAAATCTACTTCGTCTCCTGCCGCGGCGACTGGGGACAGGTGTACAAGATGCCGTCCACCGGCGGCGAACCGACCGCGCTGACCGATTTCACCGGCGACGGCGTCACCTGGCTGAACGCCAATCCGCAGGGGACGATACTGGTGTTCGAGCAGGGATCCGGCCTTTGGCTGCTGGATCCGGCCGACGGCACCCCGCGCCGGGTGCCGATCACCGTCCGCACCGATGAGCCGAAAAACCTGATCGCGGAAAAGACCTTCGACGGCAACGTCGAATGGTACAGCCTGTCGCCCGACGGAAAAAAGATCGCGGTGGTGATCTGGGGCGAAATCTATGTCATCCCGGCGGAGAAACCGAAAGAAGGGAAACAAATCACCTTCACCACCGCCCGCGAAAAACATGCGGTCTGGGGTGATGATTCCAGAACCATCTACTTCAGCTCCGACCGCAGCGGCAACTACGACATCTACTGCGCCGATGTCATCACCGGAATTGAGACGCGGCTGAGCGGATCGCCCGAAAACGAACTCAAGCCGGTGGTCTCCCCCGACGGCAAGCATCTCGCCTTCTATCGCGGCCTGGACAAGATCGTCCGGTACGATATCGCCGAGGGAAAGGAAACGGTCTGGGTGACCGGCAATTTCCTCGATCTGGGCATCGAGGCGAACGTCGACTACGACTGGTCGCCCGATTCCAAGTGGCTGACCTTCGCCATGGCCGGGCCGACCTATGAAACCAACATCTTCGCCGTCTCGCTCGACGGCGCCCTGTACGATCTGTCGCGGACGTCCGGCTACAACGGCCGCCCGCGGTTTTCGGCCGATGGCAAACAGGTGTACTATACTTCCGGAGTCGAGGATACTCCCATCACCTATAAGATCGATCTGATCCCCAAGCCGGCCGAATTCTTCGAAGCGACCTTTGATAGTCTGTTCGCCGACACCGCCGCCGCGGCGGCATCGAAGGAAAAGAAACCGGCCAAAGACACCGCCTCGGCCAAAACCCCCTCGGTCGTCGTGACCATCGACACCAGTCTGATCGATCAGCGGCGGGTCAAGGCGTTCGAGCTGCCGGGGACCAGCGAATCACCGGTGCTCACCCCGGACGGCAAGAAGTTTGTCTTCCTGGCCTCGGTCACCGGCAAGCCGGACATCTGGTCGATCACGACCGGCGATGATCCGGAACTGAAGCAGGTCACCAAAAACGGCAAAGAGAAAAGCAACCTGACGGTGACTTCCGACTCCAAAGAGGTGCTTTACCTCGAAGGGGGAAAGATCATCCGCACGGCCATCGCCGACGGCGCGGCCACGCCGCTGGGGTTCAAGGCCGGAATGACCATCGACACCCGCGCGCTGTACAAGCAGAAATTCAACGAAGCCTGGCAGATGCTTAACACCTATTTCTACGACCCCTCCTTCCACGGCACGGACTGGGCAGCCGTGCGGGACAAATATCAGCCCGCTTTGGATCATATCCGTACCGACGCCGAGTTCCGCAACGTGGTGCTGGAAATGCTGGGCGAACTGCGCGCCTCGCATCTCGAACTGTACAGCCAGGAACCAGGCCCCGGCAATGATATCGTCGTCGGCGAAACCGGCCTGATGCTCGATTACGCCGCGCTCGATACGCAAAAGCGGTTCCGCATCGCCCGGGTGCTGCCCGAATCGCCGGCGGCCCTGGCCGGGATCTCAGCCGGCGGGTACATACAGGCGGTCGATGGCACGCCCCTCTCGGCCGAAACCGACCTCTACAAGCTTCTGGCCGGGACCATCGGCCATCGGGTCAAGATGACCATCGCCGACAAACCGGAAGGCAAGGGGAAAGAATACGACCTCAAGCCGGTCAACCGCGCCGCCATCATGGACCTGGTCTACAACGACTGGGTCAATTCCCGGCGGCGGATGGTCGATTCCCTCTCCGGCGGCAAGCTGGCCTATCTGCACATCCGCTCCATGGGGACTGAACAGCTGGAGACTTTCCGCGAGCAACTGGTGTCGATCGGCGAGACGAAACAGGGTCTGGTCATCGACGTCCGCGACAATCCCGGCGGATACATCGCCGTGCATCTGCTGGAAATCCTGTTCAAGGAACCGTACCTGATTCGCACTTTCCGGGATTTCCCGCCGACCACCGAGACCAAGATGCGTTCCAAGTCGGCCGAGAAGCCGATGATCCTGCTGACCAACAACTATTCCGGGTCCAACGCCGAGATCTTCGCCGAAGGGTTCCGGCGGTTGAAACTCGGCAAGATCGTCGGCGAACCGACGGGCAGCAGCGTAATCGGCACCGGCGAGTATACGCTCATCGACGGCCAGCGGATTCGTCGACCCTCGTGGGGCGCCTACACGATGGACAAGGAAGACACCGATCTGTTGCCGCGTAGACCGGACATCTTCGTCGAGAACCTGCCGGATGATTTCATCAACGGCCGCGACCCGCAGCTGGTCCGCGCGGTGTCGGAGCTGCTGCAGGAATTAAAGTAGGTCGGCGTTCCGAGTCCCAACCGAAGGGCGGGATGACAAACCCGACATATACAGTCATCCCGGCCCCTCTTCTTCGGGAGAGGGGTCGGGCACGCGGGTATTCTCCTGAAGGTCAGGTGCTCTGCGCACTTGACTATTTCCCTTTGCCGCTTGGGTCACCGTTCAACATTACGTGACCCACCCGACGC
>JAAZOE010000234.1 GCA_012797915.1 Candidatus Zixiibacteriota bacterium
CATCGTCGCTGCGCACCACCAGCGACCCGGCATAGCGGGCCGGCACCCCGGCCGCCCGGCACATGGCGATGTACACGAACGTGTATTCCGAACAGGAACCGGTTCCCCGTTCCAGGACTTTCGGGGCGACGTTCCATCCCCCCACCCGTTCGTATTCGATATTGTCCACGCAGTATTGCAATATTCGCCGGGTGATCCAATACGGGTTTGTTTCCTTGCCGACGGCCTCCTGCACCGCCTGCGTAATGATCGGGCTGGTCATATCGAATTTGACATCATCCACCAGGTATTTGTCGCGGATATCCCTCGGGATATCCGCCAGCTTGCCGACCTTGTCCGGGAAAACGAAAAACCTCGTCTCGTACATCTTCGCCGGGATGGTCATGCGAACGTCGGTAACCTTATCCGGCCCCAGATCGGCGAAGCGGAAATGGGCCACCTTCTGCCCCCATTTATCGGTCAGGAAGTCCGTCGGCGCCGGCTCGAAGGCGACTGTTCGCTGCAGATCTTGATTGGGCAGGTTTTCCGGTATGGCCATGTACACGTCCAGCGTCTTCACCGTATCCGGCCCGAAGTTGCGCACCTGATGGAGGAAATCGACTATCTCGGCCTTCTCCTTGGTACGGCCGTACGGCGTCCCGTCGTCGAGTGTATGCTGATAGATGCGGTCGGTTTGATAATCCACCGTCCAGAGATTTTTGCCGTCCCAGGCCAGACCGCAGGGGAAAGGCCCGGGCGAGGGAAGAATCAGCACGACGTCCCCCTTGGCCGAAGAGACCATGAATAGCTTGTCGCCGAACCGGTCGGCTGTCCAGAGATAGGTCCCATCGAACGCCAGCGACGTTGTATGCGCGCTCGGCGCCGGGATCGAGACGATCGTCGTCCCGTCATCGATGCTGATCAAATCAATCTTATCGTAACCGTCGCCGCTGATCCACAGGCGTCCATTATCCCAGGCCAATCCGGTCGGCTCGCTGATTGGGCAGGGAATCGTTTTCTCCACGATCCGGCTCGAGGGATTGATGGCGTATAACCGCGCTTCTTCGGCATCGGCCACCCAGAGCAGTCTGCCGTCGAACGCCAGACCGCGAGGGATGTAGCCCGGTGTCGGGATGGAATCGGCGACAACCCCGGTCGATGGATCGACGGCGTAGATCCGGTCGCTGAGGCGGTCGACGCACCAGAGCTGTTTGCCGTCATGGGTCAGCCCCTGCGGACAGCGGTTCGGCGAGGGTATGCTGCGGATCGTATCCCCCGGTGTCGCCCAAAGGCTGCCGACGATGATCAGGGTGGTCAGGATAACGGCGATGATAATTCGGGCCATAACATCCTCCTCTGGCCAGGCGATGAATTCGATGGCCGCCGCGGCGTCCATCAGGGGTATAAGGTAGCATGTGCGGCGTGCCGGTGTCAAGCCGGATATGACGGCGGCCGGAGAGGCCTGACGATTCCGTTGCCTCCGGCTTGCTTTTCCGGCCCGGAATCCGTATATACGTTGCAACCTGACCGGGAGATGAATCGGCGGCGATACCCCCACCCTGGTAAAAGGGGGGACGGGGCGCGCGGCCATGGACCGACGGCGTCCCGCGCCGATATCGTCCCGGCCGATGCCAAACATGGATGATGGAGGATAACCCGATGAGCGGATTCGAAGACAAGCGGATCAATGAGGCGCTGGAGCTGTTGAACTCGGTCGCCCGCGACAAAAAGGCCGAATTGCAGTCGGCCATCGAGAACAAATACGCCGACCTCTCCTCGGTGGTCAGCTCGTTCGCCGGCAAAATGAAGAGCCAGGCGGTCGAGAAATATGAGGTCGGCAAGCAGAAAGTTGTCGATGTCGCCTCCGATATCGACAAGAGCGTGCACAAAAATCCGTGGGCCTATATCGGCGGCGCGGCCTTCGCCGGACTGGTGTTCGGCTTCCTGCTCGGCCGTTCCCGCAGAGATTAGCTCATGGTCAATTCCTTTGTTCAAGGCCTGATCGACTGGCTCCGCTCGACCTATTTGGACCCGGCGCTCAGAATCATCAAACTTCGCGCGGCGATCTGGTACCTCGAGGGGATCAAAGGGGCGCGCCGCCTGCTCATCCTCGTCTGCCTGCTGGTGTTCGTCATCACCCTGATCGGGGCGGGCCTGGTCGTGCTCCCGCTGGCTCTGCTGCTGTTCATGCCGTGGGAACCGACCACCAAGGCCATCGTCGGCGTCGGCATCGGCGCGCTCTATCTGCTCGTCCCGGCCGTCGCACTTTTCTCCCTGCTGTCGGAGAAACGCTGGATGCGCATCACCGGCGCGACCGAAGTGCTGCGGAAACTGACGGATTGACCGCCGGGCCGGGACCCGCTCTCATCGTCTGACGGGACCGGTCGAAAACGGCACCGGCGTCATCGCCCCGCCCGGTCCGATGCGGACCGTGCGGTTTCGCCTCGAGCCAGGACGGCCACGGCCCATTGTCTCGCGCACCCGGGGAATCGCCCGGGCCGCGATGAACGCGTGATGGGAGACAGTATCATGGTTAAGAAAATCGTTCTCTGGGGAGCCTTTCTTATCATCATCGCTCTGATCGGGGTCTATGTCTATCGCAACATCCTGGTCGAAAAGGCGGTCGAATCCGGCTCCACCTATGCCCTTGGCGTGGAAACAAACCTCGGTTCGGCCCGCCTCGCCCTCCGCGGCGGGAGTATCCAGTTGAACGACTTTGCCGTCGACAACCCGCCCGGGTTTGGCGCCGATGATTTCCTGACCCTGCGGCGCGGTGTGTTCGATGTCGATGCCGGATCGATCCTCGACCAGGAGGTCGTGGTTGATTCCTTCGTCATCGAGGGCGTTACTCTCAATCTCGAACAGCTCGACGGCAAGGGCAACTTCAAGGTCCTGCTCGATCATATCAACAAACAGCTGGATATGTCCTCATCGGGGGAGTCTCGGAAATTTCGGTTCGGCCTGATCGCCCTGCGCGACATCACCGTCTCCGGGTCGCTCAGTCTCATGGGCAAGAAACACGAAAAATCATTTACCCTCGATGATTTTGGCGTGCGCAACGTCGGCGGTGAACATGGGGCGACCATCGGCCAGGTGACCGCCACGGTGGTGAAGACGTTAATCACCAAGGCCCTGTCCTCCGGCAGCGGCCTGTTGCCCGACGGATTCGGAAAAAATCTTTCGGACCTCAAGGATCAAGGACTCGATAAGGTCAAGACCGAAGGGCTCGACAAACTCAAAGACCTCGGCAAATCGCTGACCGGCGAGAAGAAATAACGGCAATCTCATCCGCAACCGCCGAATAGGGACCGGGTGGGGCCGCCGCGTCCAGACAGGGAGGAATAATCGATCATGACTGACATTATCCAATGCGTGAGACGAACAAAGGATCTCGATACAATCACTGCCTTGGTCCTGGCCGAACCGAGACTGTTGGACGATTTGATTGAAACGATGCTCCATGATACATCAAGCCTGAAATACCGCTGTGAGAAGGTCGTCCGGGCGATCAGCGAATCGAATCCCGAACAGGCATATCCCCACTTTGACCGTCTGATCGGCCTGCTCGATGCCGACAACAACTTCCTCAAATGGGGCACCATAGGAACCATTGCCAATCTGGCCGCCGTCGACTCCCGGGGGAAATTCGATGCCCTGTTCGACAGGTACTATGCGTTCGTTGCCGGCCCCGATATGGTCGCGGCCGCCGGTGTTATCGGCAACTCCTGGAAAATCGCCCTGGCCAAACCCCGGCTGGCTTCTCGCATTGTGGAGCGGATGCTGGCCATCCAAAAGGCGCGGTACCTTCACAAGGGGAAACTGTCGCCGGAATGCCGTGATGTCGTCATTGGCGCAGCCATCGATTCGTTCGCTGAATTCTATGGATCCATTGAGCATAGGCAACCGGTCATCGCCTTTGTAAAGAAGCAGCGAAAGAACTCCCGGCCGCAAGTGGCCGCCAAGGCCCGGAAATTCTTGAAGCGGTTCGCCGTTGCGTAATCGATTCCGACCGGACGTCCTATTGCCCGGACGCATCTCCCCGCTTTTCTCCTGTCCTCTACCTGCGATTATGAATCAACCGGCGTTGATGAAACTATTCCACTGTTTCCCCGTAATTTGGATTGATGACATAACAGCGGGAGTCGACTATGATGGAACCGACACCCTCGCCTCGTTGCATGATTGGCGTCCGCCAATATCCTTTTATCGCCGCCGGGAAAAGCCCGGAACCATAAAGATTCAGGAGCTCCCTGCATGAAACAAGTTTGCATGATAGATTCTGATGGGTCAGGAAATAGGGGAAAGGCGCGTCGGCTTTTCATTCTTGCCCTGCCGGCGCCAATGATGCTCCTGACCCTTGTGATCTCCTCAGTAACCGTGTCGGCGACGGACGGCGCCAGGCGGCAGCCTCCCGCCACCATCCCGATGACGCCGGAAAACGCCACCGAGGTTAAACTCATCCAGACGCTCACCGGCCATACCGATCGAGCCTGGACAGTCGCCTTCAGCCCCGATGGCCAACTGTTGGCCTCCTGCGCGCAGGACGGCAAGGTCCTCGTCCGGAACATCGACTCCCTGTCTGTCTTCACGCAGATGGGTGGTTTTCCCTATTGGGTCATCGCCCTGGCGTTCAGTCCCGAAGGTCACTATCTGGCCTATGGCGGCGCGACCGGATTTTCGAGCACGATCGGACCGATCGGGTTGTGGAACGTCGAGGCCGACAGCCTGGAGCGGTCTTGGTCGGCTCACGACGGCGGATGCTGGAGTCTCGATTTCCAGGAAAGTACCGGCATCCTCGTTTCCGGCAGTTTCGACAACACGGTGAAACTGTGGAATCCCGAATCCGGTGCCCTGTTGAATACCCTCTATGGCCACACCGGTGCGGTCCTGTCCGTTGATGTCAATCCCCACCAGAATCTGATCGCTTCCTCCGGCACCGATTTCACCGTTCGTCTCTGGAACAGCCAAACCGGTGCTTCGGTGTGCGTGTTGACCGGCCATACCAACAATGTCGGGTACGTGAAATTCAGCCCCGATGGTCTGACCGTGGCTTCCTCCGCCGACGACGGCACCGTCAAGCTCTGGAGCGTGGCCGACAGCAGTCTGATCTGGACACAACCTGCCGGGCAGGGGTGGGTCAACTGCGTCAATTTCAGCCCCGATGGCCGCCTGCTGGTAACCTGTGGACATGATGGCTCCGTGGTTTTGCGGGATGCCGCCACCGGACTGGAACTCAAGCGCCTGGCCGGCCATACGGCTCAGGTCCTTCGCGCCGCCTTCAATCCCGCCGGTAATCTGCTGGCAACCGCCGGCTGGGATAGGACGGTCCGTCTCTGGGGAATCGAGGTCGACACCGATGCCGATACCATCCCGGATGTCCGCGACAATTGCCCCTCGGTCCCCAATCCGAGCCGGGAGGATGGCGATACCGACACCGTCGGGGACGTTTGCGACAACTGCTCCACCGTCGCCAACGCCGACCAGGCGGATGGCGACGGCGACGGAGTCGGGGATGCCTGTGAATATGTCTGCGGCGATGCCAACGGCGACATGAATACCAACGTCGGCGATGCTGTCTTCATCATCGCCTATGTTTTCCGCGGCGGCCCGGCCCCCGACCCATTGGAGGCCGGGGACGCCAACGGGGACGGAAAAATCAACGTGGGCGACGCCATCTATATCATCAGCTACGTTTTCCGGGGCGGTCCCGCTCCTTCGTGCCCATAGATTACATGCTTTCGCACCCCACGAATCCCCCCACCCCCGCTCTTCGCCGTCCGATACCCTCGAGATGGCCGGCGCCAGGATTGACCATATGCGGGTTTTTCTTGACCCGAGGGTACAAACTGTTGAACTTTCAATAATCGCACTCATCCTGCGATTGGAGAAGCCGTATGCGCCTGTGCCGGATAGTGGTCTTGATGGCAGCCGTTTCCCTCGCCGCCTGTACGACGGCCAACCGACCGGCTCCCCTGACGGTTACCTATATCGCCAACACCGGGTTCTTGATAGAATGCGCCGACCGAAAAATCCTGATCGATGCCCTATTCGGCGGCTTCGCGGAAGACTGGTGCTTCGTCCCTTCCGACAGCGTGGTCGAGCTCATGACCGCCGCAAAACCTCCGTTCGATCATATCGACCTCATCGCCGTCACCCACGCCCATACCGACCATTTCAATCCCCGTTTGGTGATTGACCACCTGATGCACAACCGCCGCGGAATCGTCGTCTGCCCGGCGCAGACGGTGCGAAAAATGGAAATTGACCCCCGGTATGCCGACCTAAAAGGCCGCATCCATATCATGCCGATGCCGACCGATTCGATCTCCGAACTGACCATTGCCGGAATCGGGGTGAAGGCGTTCCGGACCCCGCACCTGCATGCCGCCGACGCCCATCGCGATATCGAACATCTGGAATACCTCTTTAACGTCGGGGGACGAATGATTTTCCACACCGGCGATTCGGGTTTAAACGACGTCCGCCGTTATGAGGGTTACGGCTTTGGGAAAAAACCGATCGACCTCGCCTTCGTTTCCTGGTGAGACGGCGGTTATGAACCGATGACCTTCCGCCAGAAACTTGTCCGCGACATCCTTCGGCCGGATCGCGTAATCCTGACGCATATGTTTCCCAACCGCCCCCCGACCGGCCACCCGGAACGCGAGCGGACCGTCGCCGGCGAGGTTATCCTGCCCCAGTACTGCCTGCAACGATTCGGCCCGTGGCCCGCCCGCTGAGAACCCACGGGTAATCCCTTCGGCAAATACCGACCTATGGAACTCCGGCCGGATTTATTGTTGAATTGAAAGCGGGTAATCGGGTATATACCCGTGACAATGCGCTCCGGCCCATACAACTCTGACCAATTCCGGGGACCGACGGTCGGAAGCGCAAAAGTTGTACGAGTGTGTATCAGAAAGGAAACGACGATGAAAGTTTTCGGGATCGTCATAGGCGTCATCCTCGTGTTGGTCCTGGTCCTCGGCGGTTGGATCTGGTCCGGCCGCGGCCAACTGATTGATCGTTCCCAAGGGGTTGATGAAAAATGGTCGCAGGTCCAGAACGTTTACCAGCGCCGGTTTGATCTGATACCCAACCTGGTGGCCAGCGTGGATAATTTCATGCAGCAGCAGCGAACCACCCTGACCGAGGTGATTTCCCTGCGGCAACGCGTCCTCGACCTGAAAGGATCGGCCCAGGACGCTCTTCAGGCGCAGAATCCGGCCCTGCTGGATTCGCTCTCCGGCCAGCTTTCGCGCCAGTTGAATTCGTATATCAACGTGGTTGTCGAACAATACCCCGAAATCAAGGGGGATCAGCTGTACGCCGACCTGCAAACCCAGCTCGAGGGCACCGAAAACCGCATCACCCAGGAACGGCGCGCGTTCAATGAGACCGTCCGCGAGTACAATACCTTTCGCCAGAAAAGTCTCAAGGCCATTGTCGCTGGGACGATCTTCGGTTTCCCCTATGAAAAACAATACTTCGCCGCTCAGGCCGAGGCCCAGACGGCCCCGAACGTGAAAGAGCTGTTTGAAAAGAAATAGACGGATGATGCCGACGGTCGTAAAAAGATACATCCTGATTTTCTGCGTATGGCTGGCGGCGGCCGCTCTCGCCGCCGCGTCGCTGCCGGAGTACCATGGCCCGATCAACGATCTGGCCGGCGTGCTCGGCGCCGAGAATATCCAAAAACTGGAGGCCAAAGCCCTCCAGTATCGCGACCAGACCGGCAGCGAAATCGGCGTCCTGATTATTCCCACGCTCGGCAGTCAGGGTTTGGAGGACTATGCCCACGACGTCTTCAAAGCCTGGGGCATCGGCCAAAAGGGGCGGGATAACGGCGTGCTGTTTCTAGTGGCGATTCAGGAAAAGAAAGCCCGGGTCGAGGTCGGCTATGGGCTGGAAGAGAAGCTGACTGACCTCGAAAGCGGCCGGCTGGTGAGCAGAAGCTCCCCCATGGCCGAACATTTTCGCTCCGGGGACTACGCCGGCGGCGTCGAGGCCGTGCTGGATGGCATTGTCCAGGCTATCGGCGGCGACTACAATCCGCCCAAGAAAAAGTCCACCCGCTCGAACGGTGTCCCGCCGTTTTTCATCGTCGGTTTTATCGTTTTCATGCTGATTATGATGATCATCAGGAAAGATAAAAGTATCAACCGACGATTCGGCGGGCCGTTCTCCGGCGGCAGGTTCGGCGGCGGCGGATGGGGCGGCGGATCCTCCTCCGGTGGAGGCGGCGGTTTCAGCTTCGGCGGTGGATCCTCCGGCGGCGGCGGCGCCAGCGGCGGTTGGTAGGAGATTGATGGCGTATGGCTTCCCTCGTAGACAGATATTTCTCGCAGGCCGATTTCGATGTCATCGAGGCGGCGATAAAAAAGGCGGAATCGTCCACCGGCGGCGAAATCGCCGTCCAGCTGTCCTCGCATTCCCGGCACTGGACCAGGGAACGGATACTGCACGCCCTCGTCGTCACGCTTCTCTGTATGCTGGCCGCGCTCTACCTCACCCGCGATGTCAACTGGGGCGTCTACTACAATTCCACCCAAGCGATTCTTTGGGGCGCGGTCGGGTTCGTCATCGCCTATTTCGGCTGGGGCCGCTTCCTCGCCCGAACCTCGCGACAGAAGCAGGTCGTCTGGAACCGCGCGCTCGACCTGTTCCATCAGATCACTCCGACCCGCGGATTGACCGGCGTTCTGATTTTCGTCTCGGTCGAGGAAAAACAGGCCGCCATTGTGGCCGATGAGGGGATCGCCTCAAAAGTCCCGGCCGATTACTGGCATGCCCCTCATGCCTTGATTGTCAAGGGAATCGAACAGGATAGGCATGCCGAGGGAATTATCCAGGCGGTCAACATGATCGCCATCGAACTGGCTCGTTACTTCCCCCGCCAGGGAGACGACATCAACGAACTGCCGGATACACCCAAAGTGCTGGACTGATTATCTTCCGGCCGGACAGGGAGCCGCGTCCATGGATACCGATTGGCAATCGATCACCTGGCGGCAATTCGGTGCCGCCATCGACATGCTCGACAATGCGATCACCACCTGCCCCGACCATGTCTGGGGCGAGCGCGGCGACTGGCAGGAGTTCTGGTACCTCGCCTATCATACCGTTTTCTTTCTCGACTATTATCTCTCCGACCCAACCAAATCGTTTGCTCCCCCCTCTCCTTTCACCCTGTCCGAATTGGACCCCTCCGGCGTTCTGCCTGATCGCGTTTATACGAAAGACGAATTGCGGTCCTACCTAGCCCACGGCCGCCGGAAATGCCGGGCGGTCATCGCCGCCCTGACCGATGATGCGTTGAACCGCCTTTGCGGTTTCGAGCGGCGCGATATGACCGTCGCCGAATTGCTGCTCTACACCATGCGTCACGTCCAGCACCATGCCGCCCAGTTGAACCTGCTCTTGCGCCAGACAACCGATTCCGCCCCCTCCTGGGTCGGCCGTGCCAAAGACGGTATCTAGGGAAAACGGCGTGGTGCCCCTGGCTTGTGGTGGATGAGTCACTCTCCTGTCATCCTGAACCTGCATAAATCCCGAACGCCCCGGCCGCGACTCGCCGACGTCTTTCATGCACGATTGAATACCTGTTACATTCCGAATCGGAGTCTCCTGCCGCCATATTCCGGCTTGACTGCCGGTCCCGACGACGATTATCTTCCGGAAAAGACGGATCACTCGTTATCCAATCGGAGACGGTATGAACATGCTGCCGCGATTTACCAGGGGCGTCAAACCATGCCTCACCTGCTTGTGCTTTCTATTGTTGCTGGCCGCGGTACAGGGCTTTGCCCAATCCGCCCCCGCCGGCGACAAGGAAACCGATCCCCTCGTGCTGAAAAAACTGGAATGGTTCCAGGACATGAAGTTCGGCCTGCTGATGCACTGGGGAACCTACAGTCAGTGGGGTATCGTCGAAAGCTGGAGCATCTGCCCCGAGGACGAGGACTGGTGCAAACGGCGCGGCCCGTACGCCGGCGACTACTTCGAGTATAAGAAGGCGTACGAAAACCTGAAGACCACCTTCGATCCGGTCAAGTTCGATCCCGAATCCTGGGCCGTCGCCGCCAGGGAAGCCGGCATGCGGTATGTCGTCTTCACCACCAAGCATCACGACGGCTTTTGCATGTTCGACACCAAACAGACCGACTATAAAATCACCGACCCCGGCTGCCCCTTCAGCTCCAATCCCGGCCGCAACGTCGCCAAGGAGGTTTTCAACGCCTTCCGCGAACGGGGCTTCGGCATCGGCGCCTATTTCTCCAAAGCCGACTGGCACTGCCCCGACTACTGGTGGCCCTACTTTCCTCCGGTCGACCGCCACGTGAACTACTCCGTCACGACCTATCCGGACAGGTGGAACGCCTTCAAGACTTTCACCGCTAACCAGATCAGAGAACTGATGACCGATTACGGCACGGTCGATATCCTGTGGCTCGATGCCGGTTGGGTGCGGCCGACAAGAGCCGGGGAAACCCGCCGCAACAACGAGGACATAGACATGCCCGCTATCGCCGCCATGGCCCGATCATTGCAGCCGGGACTCATCATCGTCGACCGCGCCGTCGGCGGCCGCTATGAAAACTACCGCACCCCCGAACAGGAAGTCCCCAAAACGCCCCCCGACTACATCTGGGAAACCTGCATGACCATGGCCACCTCTTGGAGCTATGTCCCCAACGATGAATACAAACCGGCCTGGAAGCTGATTCACCTGCTGGTCGACATCGTGGCCAAGGGAGGCAACTTCCTGCTCAACATCGGCCCCGGTCCCGATGGGGCTCTGGCGCCGGACGCCTGGACTCGCCTGAAAGAACTGGGCGCCTGGATGAAGGTCAACGGCGACGCCATCTATTACACGCGGGCGATCGCCCCATACAAGGAAGACAAAGTCTGCTTCACGCGCAGACCCGACGGCGCAGTCAACGCCATTTACCTGGCCGATGAGAAGGAAACAATGATGCCGGCGGAGATCACTATCGCCTCCTTTTCTCCCCAACCGGGAAGCGATATCGTCATGCTCGGCGTCGCCGAACCGCTTCCCTGGGAGCCGGCCGGGACCGGTTTCATCATCCATATCCCCGAATCGGTGCGTACCAACCCGCCGTGCGGGTATGCCTGGGCGTTCCGGTTCCTGCCGAAGTAACCGTCCATGGTTTCGCATTTCGGAAGGAGGCCGATGATAAACCGCATCATGATCCTGGCGATGGCCCTGCCTTTCTGGGTCTGCGCCCCGCGTGCCGTAGGGCAACCCGCGCCGGTCGATTCGGCGGCCCTGCAAACCAGGATGCAGTGGTTTGCCGATGCCAAACTCGGCATCTTCATCCATTGGGGTATCTATGCGGTCAATGGCATCAGCGAATCCTGGTCGTTCCACAACCGGCGCATCTCCCATGACGATTATATGAAGCAACTGGGCGGCTTCACCGCCTCCGCTTACGATCCGGATTCCTGGGCGAACTTGATCAGGCAATCCGGCGCCCGATACACCGTCATCACCAGTAAGCATCACGATGGCGTCGCCCTGTGGGACACGAAACTCAACGACCTCAGCATCCCGCGTCGCACCCCGGCGGGGCGCGACGTTTTAACCCCGTTCGTGGACGCCCTGCGGAAACAGAACATCAAGGTCGGTCTTTACTTCTCGCTCATCGACTGGTCACATCCCGACTATCCCGGCTTCCTGCGGGATTCCTCGCGGTATGACGCCAAAGCGGACCCGGACCGATGGCGGCGATTTCTGGCCTTCTACCGCGGTCAATTGGACGAAATCATCACCCGATTTAATCCCGATCTCTTCTGGTTCGACGGCGATTGGGAACATTCGGCCGAGGAATGGCAGGCCGCCGATGTGCGACAGGCGATCCTGGCGCATAACCCGTCGGCCATCATCAACGGCCGCCTGCAGGGATACGGCGACTATGATACCCCGGAACAGAACTTCCCCGTCACCCGCCCCAACTTGAAATGGTGGGAACTCTGCCTGACCACCAATGAGTCCTGGGGGTACCAGGTCGACGACACCACCTTCAAATCGCCGTATGAGATCATTTCCATCTTCGCCGATGTCATCGCTTTCGGCGGCGACCTCCTGCTCGATATCGGCCCGAAAGCGGACGGCACCATTCCCCAGCCGCAGATCCATATCCTGACCGAACTCGGAACCTGGACATACCGGCACGCCGAAGCCATCTTCGGCACCATTGCCGGATTGCCACAGGGACATTTTTACGGCCCATCGACCTTATCCAAAGATTCGACCTCCCTCTATCTGTTCCTGGCCGGACGGCCCGCCGGCCCGGTCGTGCTCAAAGGCCTCGATACCCCCATCGACCGGATCACCGTGGTGGGGACGGGAGAACCGGCCACGTTCAAAATCATCGGCAAGATTTCCTGGAGCCCGGTGCCGGGGTTGGTATACATCGATATTCCTTCGAACGCCCAGGATCCCTACATGACCGTGCTGAAAGTCTCTCTGGCCGACCCATTGAAACTCTACCGCGGAAAGGGAGGATTGCAATGACAAGATGTGCGACATCAATCCGGTTGAGGTTTCTCGTCCTCACGGTATTGATAATCCTCTCCTCCGGCAAGACGGCGCAGGCGATCGAGCTGGTTGCAAACGGCGCCGCCCGGTACGCCATATATGCCGGCGATGATCTTCCTCCGTCCTCGCGGATGGTCGTCGACACTCTGCGCGTGTACATCCATAAAATATCCGGCGCCGATCTCGCCGTGACCAATCGGTCGGAGCCGTCTTCCAAACAGATCGTCATCGAACTTGGGAAAACCGCCGACCCAAAGCTCGCCATCGCCGATCTGGGAACCGATGGCTTCCGTATCAAGACCATCGGCGAATCTCTGTATATCACCGCCCAGACGGAACGGGGCCTGCACAATGCCGTCTACACCTTCCTGGAAACCTACCTGGGCTGCCGGAAATTCAGCCCGACCGTGACCGTCATCCCCGAACGACCGACCATCACCCTTCCGCATATCGACGACACGCAGGTTCCCAAGATCACCTTCCGCATGCAAAACTTCCATGATTCCGGTTACAACGCCTGGCACAAACTGGACACGCAGGATAATTTCGGTCTGTTCGTCCACACCTTCAAGGTCCTGATTCCGCCGGAGAAGTATTTTGGGGACCATCCGGAATATTTTTCCGAACTGAACGGTCAACGCACGCCCGAAGGACAACTCTGCCTGACCAATCCCGACGTCTACCGTATCATCGTGGAGGAACTGCGTCGGCGCATGCAGGAAAAACCTCAGGCGACCTTCTGGTCAGTCTCTCAGAACGACACCTATGTCCCCTGCGGTTGTCCGTCCTGCCGCGCCATCGACAGCGTCGAAGGTTCCCCTTCCGGCTCGCTGTTGGCCTTCGTCAATCGGATCGCCGCTGAGTTTCCGGACAAAACCATCTCCACCCTGGCCTATCAGTACTCCCGTTCGGCGCCCAAGTCGATCGCCCCCCGGCCCAACGTCAACATCATGCTCTGCAGCATCGAATGCAACCGCCGCAAGCCGCTGGCCGATGATTCCGCCAACGCCTCCTTCGTCAAGGATGTTCACGATTGGACCGCCCTCACCCACAACATCTTTCTCTGGGACTATGTCATCCAGTTCCGCAACCTTGTCAGCCCGTTCCCGAATCTGCGCGTCCTGCAACCCAATATCCGCTTCTTCGCCGCCAACGGCATCACCACCGTCTTCGAGCAGGGCCTCAGCCGGATGTACGGCGAATTCGCCGAACTACGGGCCTATCTGATCGCCAAACTGCTCTGGAATCCGGATATCGACATCGATTCCGTCATGAATGATTTCCTGCAGGGGTTCTATGGCCCCGGTGCGCCGTACATCCGCGCCTATATCGACACGATGCACGACGCCCTGGCCGCATCGGGCGATGATCTGGACATCTACGGTTACCCCTGGCCGTCGGAAAACGGCTACCTCTCGCCTCGGATGCTGGCCGTCTATGATTCCCTTTTCGACCTGGCCGAAGCGGCGGTGAAAACCGATTCTGCTTTCCTGCACCGGGTCCAAACCGCACGTTTGCCGCTCCAATTCGCCCACCTCGAGCAGGCCAAATATATCGGCATCGGCGACCGGGGTTTCTTCGTGAAAGATATTGACGGCGGGCTTCATATAAAACCGGACCTCGATTCTCTCTTGACGGTATTCGTTTCCCGCTGCAAGGCCGCCGACATCCCTGCCTTGTGGGAAATGGGAACCTCCCCTGATGAATACTATGCTTCCACGCGGGCGTTTCTCGATGGGAGTCTCCAGCGCCATCTGGCGATCGGCAAGCTGGTTGTCCTCGATCCGCCGGCCAGCCCGAAGTATCATCATGGCGAGGCTTCCGCCCTCACCAATGGCCTCCACGCCTGGGATGATTATCATATGCACTGGCTCGGGTTCGAGGGTGAGGACATGGATGCCGCCATCGATCTGGGAACGACTCAAACCATATCGGCCATCGAAACGAATTTCCTCCAGGATATCAACTCCTGGATATTCATGCCCCATCGGGTGGAATTCCTGGTTTCCGATAACGGTCGGGAGTTCCGTTCTGTCGGGGCGGTCGATAACTCCACACCGCCCGAAAAGAACGGCGCCATCATCGCCCCGTTCAATGCCCGCTTCGAACCGACCGAGGCGAGATATGTCCGGGTGAAAACGTCGAGCTGGAAAACCTGCCCCGGCTGGCACAAAGGCTCCGGCGGCCTGGCCTGGATTTTCATAGACGAAATTGTTGTGCACTAGGCTTTACTGGCTGAAGGGGATGGCGACATGAGGTACGACACAATGAACGGTGCTAGTTGTCGGACGGCCGCACGCATGGCACGCGCCATGTGCCTGCTCGCACTCGTGACCGGCTTCCTCGGCGCCCCTCTATTTGCCCAACCGTATCGCGATCCGCTGACGGCCATCGATACCCGCGTTCGCGACCTCCTCTCCCGCATGACTCCCCGGGAAAAATTCTGGCAGCTGTTCATGCTGGCGGAACTGCCGCCCGAGGGGATCGTCGCCTGCCGCGACGGCGCCTTCGGTTTCCAGTTCGGTATGATGGACGACAGTGTCGACGTCGTCGCCCGCATCAATGCCGTCCAGCGTCACTTCGTGGAAAACACCCGTCTGGGCATACCCATCATTCCCTTCGCCGAAGCCCTCCACGGCCTGGTCCAGAAAGGAACGACTTCGTTTCCGCAGGCCATCGGCTTGGCCGCCACGTTTGATACGACTTTGATGCGCGAGGTTTCGGCCGCCATCGCCGGGCAGTGCCGCCGGCGCGGCATCCGACAGATTCTGTCGCCGGTCATCAACCTCGCCTCGGATGTCCGCTGGGGCCGCACGGAAGAAACCTACGGCGAGGATCCCTGCCTGACGTCGGCCATGGGCGTCGCCTTCGTGTCGCCATTCGAAGAGAAGGGCGTCATCACCACTCCCAAACACCTCATCGCCAATGCCGGCGATGGCGGCCGGGACAGTTACCCCATCGATCTCGATGAACGACTGTTGCGCGAAATCCATCTGCCGCCGTTCGAAGCCTGTCTCCGGCATGGCGGTTCCCGGTCGGTGATGACCGCCTACAACTCTCTCGATGGCACCCCCTGCACGGCGCAGAATTGGCTCAACAATACCTACCTGAAAGAAGAACTGGGCTTTTCCGGATTCGTCATCTCCGATGCCTGCGCAGTCGGCGGCGCGCTGGTGCTTCATTTCACGGCGGATAATTATGGCGACGCGACCAAACATGCCCTCGATGGCGGCCTGGACGTCATCTTTCAAACCTCCTACGACCATTACACCAAATTCATCGGGCCATTCCTCGATGGGACCATAGATCCGGCCGTCATCGACCGCGCCGTCGCCCGCGTCCTCCGCGCCAAATTCCAACTGGGCCTTTTTGAAAACCCGTACGTGACCTCCGACCCGGCCGCGTTCGCGGCTGAACTGTCCACCCACAGACCACTAGCCCGCCGGGCTGCGCAGGAATCGATCGTGCTTCTGAAAAACGATCATCAGACGCTTCCCCTCGATCCGGATATTGAGACGATCGCCGTCCTCGGCCCGGATGCCGACGAAGTCCGGCTGGGCGGATACAGCGGACCCGGCAACAATCCCATATCCATCCTCGATGGCCTCACCCGCAGGCTCGGATCGGAGGGAAAGATACTTCATGCCAGGGGGTGCGACCGGGTGTCGGTCAATTATGCGACCGTGCCATCGGACGTCCTGTTCTGCACCGATGGAGATACGATACGAAACGGCCTCCGTGGTCAGTACTACGACAACGTGCGTCTCGAGGGTGAACCGGTCTTCACCCGCATCGATCCGCGAATCCAATTTCAATGGACCTTATTCTCCCCTGACCCGCAGAAACTGCCGTACGACTTCTATTCCGTCCGCTGGACCGGCACCCTGAAAGCCCCGGCCACCGGCACATATAAAATCGGCATTGACGGCAACGACGGGTATCGGCTGTACATCGACGACAGCCTGGTGATCGACAACTGGATCAAACAAACCCGCCGCACCATGGTCGCCGATTTCGCCTTCGAAAAAGACAAAATCTACGACCTCCGCCTCGAATACCACGAACCGACCGGCAACACCTGGTTCAAGCTGATATGGAATATCGGCGTACCCTCCGATGGGCAGAAGGAAATGGACGACGCGGTGCGTCTGGCGGAAAAGGCGGATGTCGCCGTTATCGCCGTCGGCCTCGAAGAAGGGGAATTTCGCGACCGGGCCATACTCCGGCTCCCCGGGCGCCAGGAGGAACTGATTAACCGAGTCGCCGCCACCGGCAGACCAACCGTGGTCGTGCTGGTCGGCGGAAGCGCCGTCACCATGAACAATTGGTTGGACAACGCCGACGCCGTTCTCGATGTCTGGTATCCCGGCGAAGAAGGCGGTGACGCCGTGGCCGACGTCATCTTCGGCGATTACAATCCCGCCGGACGATTACCCATTACTTTCCCCGTCGCCGAGGGCCAGCTTCCATTGGTCTACAATCACAAACCGACCGGCCGCGGCGATGACTACGTTGACCTAACCGGCCAACCGCTCTTCCCCTTCGGTTTCGGTTTAAGCTACACCGATTTTGAATACTCCGGCTTGTCGTTCGACCATCAAATGATTAAGCGCGGCGATTCGACTACCGTCCGCTTCACCGTGACCAATATCGGCCCGCGGGAAGGCGAGGAAGTCGTCCAGCTGTATATCCACGATGAACTCGCCTCGGTGGTTCGTCCGGTGATGGAACTGAAGGCGTTCGATCGCATCCACCTGAAACCGAGTGAGACACAAGAAATACATTTCACGATAACGCCGGCAATGCTCTCCCTGCTTGACGCCGATCTCAAAACGGTGATCGAACCGGGCGCATTCCGCGTCATGATCGGCTCATCGTCCAAGGATATCCGCCTCCGTGGCATCCTGACCGTGACCGACTGACATCCGGCAATCGGTTCGGTTGTTAACGCCCCAACGGGGCGGATTGGCTCCAGCTATTCGCCTCCGGATTATTCGCCCGGCCTTGACTAAAGTCAAGGCTCCAACACCCCTCCCTATGCATCGTACGACCGGTAGGGCGAAACAATATAAACGCGATCTCATCAAATGAGGCAGCCATGAAAAAACTTATGGTGACCACTCTTTTCGGCCTCGCGGCCGTGCTGGTCGTCGCGGTTTCCGGCGGTCGGGACGCCGTCGGGCAGAATTCCGCAGCCCCGGCAAACCCCCTTCCCGTCTCTCTGGCCAAATTCTATCCCCCGGAAAATCGGGCTCCGGTCTATTACCTGGCCATGCATGAATTGGCCATGCCGTTTTCGGGGGTCATGGCCGACGTGATGGAGCAGGACATGGCCAACGCCCGGGCCGGTTACGAGAAATTCAAAGAGCAGTACGTCAGGGTCGCCGCGATGGTTCCCGAATGGCAGGCGTTGTTTCCCCTGCAGCCGGTCGATGACTTGGGCACAGCCCTTGCCTCCGGTGATCCGGGGAAAATCATGGCTTCGGGTGATGCCGTCGGCCGGGTCTGCCATCAGTGCCATTTGACGGCCACGGCCCCGGCGCAGCAGGTGTATCGATGGGACAAATTCGGCGATATCGCCGTACCCGACCCCCTCTCCAAGCGCGACGTCGATTTTGCCATGCTCATGCGGATGATGGAAGGGAACTTCGCCGGCATCGCCGGCGACCTCCAGCAGGGGCAGGTCGAAAACGCCAGGATGGCGTTCCAGGGATTTGACGCCAGGTTCCAGGCCATGGCCGGAACCTGCGAGCTGTGCCATGAAACCGAACGCCGGTACTTTGTCGACCCGGATATCGCCGCCGCCAGAAAACAACTGGGCGAAGCGCTCAATGGGGCGTCAATCGATCCCGCGGCGACCGGGAAACTGATGGAGACCATCGGCCGCGAAAGCTGCGCCAAATGTCACCTCGTCCATGTTCCGGCCGCTTATGCTCAACAGGTTTTCGGTCGAGGCGGTCATTAGTCCGGAAACCGTTGCAATTCTCTCTTGCCTCGGCGTCCCCGCCGTCGTACCATACCGGGTATGACGGCCGGGACAGGCGACGACGAGGCAAAGAGAGCATGAATGCGGACGAACAATTCGAACACCTGCTGACCCAAACTGGGCCATGCCTCGACCTGACCCGTGGCGTCTGCACCCGGCACGCCCTGTCTCCGGAACTCACTCGTATCGTCGGCGGCTCCCGGCTGATGTATGCCACCGGCGACGGCCGCATCATCAAGATCTTCCCGCCGCATGAGGTCGACTTCTTCCAGACGGAAGTCCTCTTTTTAAACCAGTTGCACGACCGACTCCCGCTCCCGACACCCCGCCTCTATGCCGCGGACCGATTCGACGAATATCCATACGTCATCATGGAATGCCTTTCCGGAGTTCCGTTGACCGAGGCCTGGGCCGTCCTGACCGACCAGGAACGAAAAAGCATCGTTCGGCAACTTGGCATCGCCGTCCGGGCGATGCATGACCTGCCGGTCGACCTCTTCGCTGCTGCCCCCTTCCGCTGGCATCCCATCATCGATGCTCAGCGGGAATCATTGCTCGACAGACATCAGAACTGGGGGCTCGATTCCGCGTGGTCATCGCAAATCCCCGGCTACATTGGTGGTACCGTACTGAACGTCCACGACCACGTACACCTAGTTCCTCTCCATACGGAACTGATGCAGGAACACGTCTTCATCGAGAAACGGGGTGGTGATTGGACCATCTCCGGCCTCATTGATTACGAACCCTCCATGATCGGCCATCGGGAGTATGAATTCTGCGCGGTCGGGTTGTTCATCACCTGCGGCAACCGCGACCTGTTCCGTCTGTTCTTGTCTTCGTATGGATATGCGGATGCCGAATTGACGCCGCTTTTGAGTCGACAGGTCATGATGCTGCTGTTGTTGCACCGCTATGGCAACCTCCGCCGCTTCCTCGGCCTGATCCCTACGGATTTGCGACTGACTACCCTCTCCCAGCTGGAGCAGTACTGGTATGGATTATAACGACCTCTGACATCTTGAGAAAACAAGGACTAATGATCCATGACCCTCAGTGCCTTCGACGATAAAACCAAACAGCCGCAAGATGATGACCTCGCGGCTATGTTGGGCAAGACAATTTCATTATGGAATGAACTCAAACAGTCCATCGCCGCCAAGTATGCCCCGGTGACGGCCGAGTGGGGATTCGCCTGCAAGGCCTATGGCTGGGGCCTCCGCCTCAAACGGGATAAACGAGCCATCCTCTATATGACCCCCGGCAAGGGTTATTTCCTCGTTTCCTTCGCCCTCGGCGAAAAGGCGGTCGCCGCCGCCCATCAACAGAAACTTCCCGCGGCAATATTGAAAATATTCGACGATGCCCCCAAATACGCCGAAGGCCGCGGTGTGCGGTTCGAAATCCGTAGTGCGAACGACATCCATCACATGGTAAGGCTGGCCGAGATTAAAATGGCCAATTAGAAAATCCGGTTTGCCCGCTCACGGCGATTGTTCATGCCGGGGATTATATATGACCGGCGGTGTATGACAATCGGTCTAGGATTGACACCTCAATAATAGACCGGGGGGCGTTTCCAGCCCATTGGCTTCCATCAACTCCCGGTCGCCGAGAATCGCCGCCGTCTCGCCGACCGCGATGATCCGGCCCCCGTTCAGCAGCGCCGTCCGCCCGCACAACTCCGCAATCATACCCAGATCGTGACTGGCGATGATCTTCGTCACGGTAATACCGTGCAACAGACCGATCAGGTTGCGCCGTTGCCGGGGATCGAGGTTGCTGGTCGGCTCATCCAGAACCAGTATCTCCGGATCCATCGACAGAATCGTGGCGATCGCCGCCCGCTTTCGTTCGCCGAAACTGAGATGATGCGGCGAATTCTGCTCGTACCCGGACATCTGCACCTGCCGCAATGCCTCTCGCGCCCGATACGCAACCTCGTCCGGGGCAAGGTCCATGTTCAATGGTCCGAACGCCACGTCGTCGAACACCGTCGCCGAAAATAACTGGTCGTCCGGGTCCTGAAACACCAGACCCACCGTGCGGCGAATGGCTTTGAGGTTGCGTTTCTCCATCCGCATCCCGCAGATGTTGATCACGCCCCGGCCGGTCAGAATTCCATTGAGATGCAGAAGCAGCGTCGTTTTCCCCGCGCCGTTCGGGCCGACGATCCCCATCGTCTCCCCCGCCGCCACCCGCAGGTCGACTCCCGCCAGGGCCGATCGGCCGTCGGGGTAATCGTAGAACAGGTCCCGGATGGTAACGGCGTCGGTCATGCGGCCCCCCAAAGTCTGACCGTGATGGTTCCTCCCAGAAACAGCACGACAAAAAGCAGATCACCGGTCGAAAGCGCCGGTCGATGCATCGTACAGATGTCGCCGTCGAAACCCCGACTATTCATGCTTTGATATACCCGTTCGGCCCGTTCGTATGTCCGGATGAACAACGACCCGATCATCGTCCCGGCCGCCCGCACCCGCCGCCACGTCCGCCCTCCGGCCGCCCGAGACGCCTCCGCCCGCTGCATTCGCATGACCTCGTCGATGATGACGAAGATATACCGGTACATGAACGACAGAATCATCACCAGAACCTTCGGCGCCCGCAACCGCTCCATTCCCTGCAGGAGAACCGGAAAGCGGGTCGATGCCGTCAACACGATCATCGCCGATACGGCCAACGCCGACTTGACCGCCGCCCCCTGCACCAGCAGCAGTCCCGCCCGGTCGATAGTCACCCCCCACACGATAAGGCTGTCGCCCGGGCCGGATTCGGGCCGATGCACCAACGGCAGAAACGCGGCGGTCAACAGCACAAAGGGGACAATCAGGCCCAGCCGTTTGAGGACGTATCTGAGCGGAATCCGGCTGAGGATGACGGTCAACAGGATCACCATTCCGAATAACCCGAAAGCCCCGACCGCCCGGTTGGGGGTGGTCACCACCAGCACGACAAACGTTAACAGGCAAATCAGTTTCGTCCGGGGATCCAGTGAATGGATCGGGCTGTGGCGGTCGCTGTATTTATCGATAAAACCGTGCTGCATTGCCGCTACCTTCTCGGCCGATCCCCTTTTCGTCTCGCCACAAACCGACCAACACCATAGGCTAGTCCAAACGTCAGCAGAGTCCCGGCCGCTCCCGCCAGCGGTGTCGACCACCAACGGCCGCCCCCACCCGGCACGCTGTAATCCGGCAGCGGCGACTCCACCAGCGGCGACTGCTGTCCGAGATCGACGAACCCTTGATCCTCTGCCACCCGCTCCAATCCGTCCGGCGACTGCGAAGCGAACGGCGACAGCAGCACCGCCACGGCCACGGCCGCCAAAAGCCCCAAGCCGATAAACCTTCGCGCCGTCATGCCATTCATTCCTTCTGCAACTCCAGCAGGTCGGGACGTACCTGCGCGATGAATCCCACCACCAGCACCGTGATGATCCCTTCGCCGATCCCGATTAAAGCATGCACCCCGGCCATCGCCGGAAGGGCGGCCCCGATCGGCACCGTCCCGGACACCGCCAGTTCCATCGCGCAGGCCGAGGCCGCCAGAACGATTGACATCCAAGCCGCGCCAAAAACGGCCACCGGTCTCGGTCGCATCCCTCCACCGAGAATCCTCTGCCCCCCCCGATAGAGGCCATATGCGAGCATCGCTCCGATGACGCCCATGTTGACCATGTTGGCCCCCAACGCGGTAAGGCCGCCATCCTGAAACATCAGGCATTGGATGATCAACACTATCGTCATGACCAGGACCGCCGACCAGGGCCCCAGAAGAATCGCCGCCAACGCCGCCCCCATGAAATGCCCCGAGGTCCCCCCCGCCACCGGAAAGTTGACCATCTGCGCGGCGAAGATGAACGCGGCCAAAACGCCCAGAAGCGGGATCTGTTTTTCACCCATGACCCGCCGGGTCCTGCCGACCGCCAGCGCCGTTGCTCCCACGGCGAGGGCATCCAGCGCCACCCAGGTTTTCGTATCCAGAAATCCATCCGGTATATGCATAGAACGTGCAAACGAACCGCCCCGCGCGGGCTACCGCTCCTCCCGGTAATATTCATAAATGTATCGATAGATCTTCCGCACCCGGTCCGCGCCGTCCCGCTCGGAGATCTTTAGCAACAACCCGTAGTCGTCGTATTCATATGCCTGGCGAAACACCACGCTGTCGGGCGTGACCTTGGTGATCGCGGCAATATCTCCTCCCGCGATATAGAGATATTTGAACGCATGAGTCAGGCGGTCA
>JAAZOE010000235.1 GCA_012797915.1 Candidatus Zixiibacteriota bacterium
CCCTCTCCCAAAAGGCGAGGGGGGCAGGAGCAAAACATGGTCGGAGACCGCGGCCATACGATCACCCTCAAGCCAAAGGCTTGAGGGGGCCACCCGTGGGATTCCCGATTCAGTTTCTCCCACAGCTCGCCGTGGCGGGTGGGGCACCCACCGGGCAACCGCGCACAACGGGGCGGGGATACGGTCGAATCCCGGCCCAGAGGGCCGGGGCACCCAATCGTTAGCGATTATATCCCGTTTGCGTTCGATATGCGGCCCGAAGCGGCAAATAGTCCTCATATATATGGCGCCGGATTGTACTTTACCACCAACTCGGTGTTGATTTGGCGTCATATATGATAAGGGGTGTCGGGGCCGATGTTACCTGTACCCACCCGGCAGTTCCCGCCGGAGGCGGGGGAAAATATTTTGGGCTGCCCTGACAGCACAAATGACAGGACGCCGATAGGACGGCGGTAGGATGAGATTTAGGCTGCCGCGGGTTGTGTGTTAGAAAATGCGATTGAGAAACGCGACCAAAGCACTATTCATCACTTGTGAATTGGAGACCATCAGATTGTGCTGGACCCCCTTTACCATCAGATATTCGGCGTTTGAAAAGAACTCACGAAGGGAGTTGGAGGTGTCTTTACCGATGCCATACTCGGCTTCAAGAATTAAAACAGGCATAACCTTTCCGAAGGACCGCGGCCCAATATTGGAATCAAGGTAACCATCACCAAGACAAATATGAGCAGGGCAATCCATAAAAACAGCCCCACGGAGACGAGGAAGATTACTGGCCAGCATCACTGCCACAACATAACCGCCGGCACTGTGTCCAAAGACGGCGTAATCACCGGCGACCTTTGAGCTTATCAGATCAATAATTGATTGAGCTGAAAGAAATAGACTCTGTGCGCGGGGTGTGGATTGGCTACTCCGGCCATGACCGTACAGATCAGGAACCAGCAGATGGAATGAGACGGAGAATTGTGCGATTTGGCGGCTCCATCTATCAGCGGAATCGCCCAAGCCGTGGATCAATACCAATGTCTTTGGGGAAGCGCCAAATTCTTGGTAATGAAGAGCGCCATGCTTATAATGCCAATATGGCATAATATTTGACCTACCAACTGTACAAGCCTATGGCAATCCCTACGTATTATGTTCGATATTCCGATGGCTAAAATACTCGTGGGTGTTTTACGCTCCCTTTACTTGCCCTCCCTTTTGTCTTGGTCGTTGTTAACTTGGCTATTATACCTTTTGCTGCTTCTCGCAAACCGTTGGCTTCGGATATAGCGGCCGAATCAGTGGATTTTTCTAAAAGGTACTTAAGCCTATCCAATTCAATCTCAATCCCGGTACGGCATAGGGATAGAGTGCTATCAAAGATACGATCCGCCATTTCTGCATGAACAAATATCGGTCGCCAATATGGCCCGAACGCCTTTGTTGCATCCTCGAAATCATTGTTCTGAAATCCCACAGGTGAACTCGGCGGATGCAATGGCGAACCACTACGGAAAATATGGTCACGAAATGCGGAATCCTCCATGAGAGCAATATGCATGGGATTCCAGGACCGCCGTTCTCTCAAAGCCCAATCGACATGTTGCTCATATGCGTGAATATGCTTTTCCATCAATTTCAGGTCAACAAACCCTGACGGCATGCTATTGTGGTCTTTAGCACCATAATATCTATGGGTTCCCATATAGGAATACAGCTGCGACAATTCAGAATACAGTCGTCCGAATATTTCGGGGAGAGCCATGCTGTCTTCGGATTGAGTTATCGACCGCATCGTACCCAAAATATATCCAAGCTGTTTTTCACTTATCGCCATCCCTTTGGCCGAAGCGTCAAGAAAATTCCTGACAAGCCATTTTTTTGGGTCGTCATCTATCTTGAATGAAAGCTGCCTGCAAATACGTGCTTCTGTTTTCGATAAGGATGACAGAATGCGTTCGGCGGAGTCGCATTTGGGATAATAGTAACCCATCGCTTCAGCCGCCGGCTCCATTGAGGAATACTGAATGCGATGCAGCTTATATAAATTCAACACGTAGAATGAACTAGAAGCATAATAGGCGATCTCGGAACGGCGAATACCGTCGGCCGAAATGAGGTCGCCAACGCGTTTGGCTGATTTAAGGGATTGGACTATGTCCTGCAACGAGGCAATACCGGAATCTATGGGCGTTGAGGGCGGTTCCGCGATCCTCATTTCCGCCGATAATGTCCAATTGGAAAAAATTACGAAAGTGAAAGCCAAAACCATTTTACGAAACATTGGACAACTCCTTTTGGCTGGCCAGCAGGCATCGCCGCTAGATACAGTTAAAAAGTGGGGTTTATTTGACGTGTCAAGCATAATATTAGTGGTGGGTAAACATAGTCACCCTGTTCTTCCAAGACCGGGGATGTTACAAAAAGACGCAGAAGGGTATTAAACAAAAATACCCCGGTCGCGTAAACCGCAACCGGGGCATAATCTAGAAGCAAACTACGAACTTGCTGGCTTACTTCATCAGGAGCATCTTCTTGGTAGCAGTGAAGTCGCCCACGGTAGCCTTATAGAAGTACATACCGGAAGCAACCGTGCTGCCAGAAGCGTCCTTACCATCCCACACCAGCTGCACGACGCCGGCCGAAGCCGAACCGTCGAAGGTCCGGATGAGCTGGCCCGCAACGTTGTAGATGGCGACATGATATTCGCCAGCCACCGGCAGGGACAGCGCAATGGTGGTCGTCGGGTTGAACGGGTTGGGATAGTTCTGAGCCACGTCATACCTGCTGGGCAGTTCGCGCGTGGAAACGTTCATCGTGGCGCCGAAGAAATCGGCCACTTCGACGCTTCTCAGCGTGATCGAACCGTCCACCGGAATGGTCATCAGCACGTTGTCGATGCCGGCGGTAATGGCCGCGCTGCCGATGTTGTACACCAACACGCGCAGTTCATTGCCGTTGACGGCCGAAACGACGTCCATACCGGCCGCGCCGTTGCCGACGCGAGGCGTGCCGACGGTCCCGCTGATGTCGAAGACCAACAGGGCCGCACCGGCATCGATACCGGAGGTGTAGCGGACGGTCATTTCATTGCCGAGGACCTGGCTGGACAGATTCATGTCGCTGGAGACCAGCTTGGCATACGGCTGGGCATCGCCGGTGATGACACGAATCAGGTAGACCAGGTCGGCCACCGACAGAGCGATACCATCGGCGTTGGCATCCGAAGCCGCAATGGAGGCTTCCGGATACTCGAACGCGGACAGACCCTCGATGAAGTACAGGGTGTACATCACCGCATCGGCGATTTCATACGGAAGGCCGTTGAGGTTGACGTCACCGCGAGCATCGATGGAGTCGGCGCAGACGATGTCGATTCCGCCGTTCCTGAACAACAGCGCGCGCAACGGGAAGTTCTTGACATATCCCGGCTGCG
>JAAZOE010000236.1 GCA_012797915.1 Candidatus Zixiibacteriota bacterium
AAAACGGCCCGCCGAAGCGGGCCGTCGATTCGATTCTCCCGACCCTTATTTCAACAGTACCATCTTCCGGGCCAGAGAGCTCTGCTCGGTTTTCAGCCGATAGAAATAGATTCCCGAGGCGGCCTCCCGTCCCTGTTCATCGCGGCCATCCCAGACCACCCGGGTTAGTCCCGGTTGCGCCAGGCCATCGAATACCTGTCGCACCAGTTGACCGAGGATATTGTACACGCCGACCGTGGCCTTGACCGGCCGGGATTCCGGATTATTGAAGGCAATGGTCGTGGACGGGTTGAAGGGATTGGGATAATTCTGCAGCAGGGCGAATTCATCGGGCAGAGGCGTCGGCTCGGCCTGATCACCGACGGCCGTCGATATCCCCATATCCGACACCGCCTGCCGCAGCGCGGCTTCGGCGGCGTCATAGGCCATGAACGAGAGCGGGAGTTCCAAAAAGACATATTCATACGGTCCGCCCAGAGACCGCCAGCCGATGACCTGTCCTTCGGTGAAGACCGAGTCGTTGCGGGAATCATACGTGTACAGGGTATCGATGGGGGCCCCGGCCAATACTGCGAAACTGGGGCCAGGAATCCCCGAAGTCCCGCTTAATAGGGTGCCGGTATGTTGTATCGTGAGAACCGAATCCCAGACTAGATCGGGGTAGCCGGCCATATGGCTGTGCGCTCCCACGAAATCGGATGTGGTATAGTTTAAACCGCCGTCGGAGTACAGATAGGACAGGGGCTGGACTTGATAGGCGATATTAAAATACTCGGTATAGGCGAAATTATCAAGGCCAGGCGTGAAATAGGCGGTATCCACCGATGCGCCGCCGATGTAGACATCCCCCCACCGACCGAAGATGATGATCTTGCCACCTATGGAAAGGTAATAGCTCATATAGCGTATAATGCCGGCCAACTCCGGCGGTTGACCAAAGAAATCGCTTCCGATTGATTCGCCGCCCAGGACCAACAAGCCATAATCGATCATGTCGAGAATATCCATCGTGTAATAGAAAGAGTCGGGATAATAATCGAAATTCAAGCCGTGAAGGGCGTCGTTTAGAAACGTACCGGTCATTGTTCTATCGGCAAAGCCGGTATAACTTTTGCTAGTGCGATTGACGGCCAGAATCCGGCCAGCTTCCAGCACGGCGGCTTTCATGATTGCGGGAGCGATGCCGGCCGTATCGGACATGTTGCCGTCGGCATCCACCGCCCGGATGCGGTATTCATGCAGGGTCGTCCCCAGAGAGGGGTCGTCGTCGATATAGACGGAGTCGTTGACCGTGTCCGGCAGGATGACATCGTCGCGCATGACGGCGTAGTGGCTGAAATCGAGTTCGGTATTGGCGGCCGTCCAGGATACCCGGATGGCGGCTTTGAGCGGCAGGGCGGCGATGTTTTCCGGGGCCTGGGGGATACTGCGGGGCGTGCCGTTCATCTTGTGCACGGCCAGGGAGCTTGATCCGGCGGCGCTGTAGGCAATGATATAGAAGCTGTATTCCTGATTTTCCGTCAGGTTGCCGACCATATACCGGGAGCTATCCTTGGGCACCAACAGCGATTCCGGCTGCGTGGCCGGGACGGTGGTATAGAACAATTGATAGTGATCGATTTCGGACGGGTCGATCGGCGACCAGGCAATATCCAGCGACTGACCATCGCCGACATCGCGGACGGCGGTGATGACCACCGGCGGCAGAGAGTAGTTGACACTGTAGACCGTCGCCAATGATGCTTGAACCATCTTGGTCATATAGTCGAAGTTCATGTAGATGGTGCTGTCGCGGACGGAGTGATACACCGTGGAGAAGTTGAATTCGTGGACGAAGGTGGCGGCGTATCCTTCCTCGATGAAACCGACGTGGTCGGAACCGCCCGATGTTCCCGAAAGAACGCCGGTAATACCCACCAGGCTGTCGGCCAGTCGCCCCCAGAGCTGGGAATAGGCGATCACCGGGCCGTAATACAACTTGGCCATGGTCGTGTTCGTCAGATGGGCGATCATGTCCATATTGAGCATATAGACGATATTGTCGCCGCGGGCGGCGGCCATGGAGGAATAGTGATTCGAACCCCACAACCCCTCTTCTTCGCCGTCGAAGGCGATGAAAATGAAGGTCATGTCGGTTTCGATATCTTTCAGGATACGGGCCATCTCCAGCGTTCCGGCCGTTCCCGAGCCGTTGTCATCGGCGGCGGGGGAAACGGCGACGCCGTCGTAATGGCCGCCGATGACGATCTGCCGTTCGGGGTACTTGCCGCCCACCTTGACGGCGACCACGTTCTGGCCGGAGACCGAACCGACGAAGCTGTCGATGACGATCGAATCATATCCAAAGGAGGCGAACTTGGCCGCGATCCAGTCGCGGGCGGCGTGGCAGGAGTCGGTGCCGTTGTATCGACGATAAAAGGCCTGCAGGCGGCTGGTGTAGGAATACAGCGAATCCTGCACGACCAGGCCGATCAGGCTGTCCAAATCGATCGGGGCCAGATTGAAATCGGGGTTGAGGGTCAACGGCGGGGTGTAGATGATGGGGACCGAACGGTCCTGCGTTGGAATAATTTCCCCGATGGTTTCCGCCGGAAGAGCCTTTTCGGCTGGGAGGCGATAGAGACGGAGATTGTCCTCTTCGAAGAGGAGTTGGAGCCGGTTGACATTCCAGCGGTCAAGACGGCGATCCAGGGCGATCCGGTCGCGACTGACATCGGCGGCCGCCAGGGTTGTCTTCAGGCCGGCCGCGCTCAGGGCTTCGGCTTCCCGTTCGTTTCCTACAACCAGGAAACCATCCTTCACACGTGCGACGGCCGGTAATCCGGAGGCCTTCAACGTCGCGGCGTCAGTGTGGCTTTGTACCGTCACCCGGTACAGGTTGTCGGCCTCGGCCGCGACAACCGAGACGAACAATATCGTCAACAGCATGGCAATCTTTTTCACGGCAGTCCACTCCTCTTCCAAATCATTTTCCCTGAGACGAACATCCAGCGCTTGATATGCAGTAATATACGCCATTTCCCGACTCGCGGCCAAATGCAAAATGAAAAGAGAGAGACGGCTGCCGATGAAAATTCCCTCGCGTGCCGTCGGCCGCATGCGCGCGGAGGTTCCGCCGCCGGGAAGCGAAGGGAATTTAGCAGTTGACAATTGACGGCGGGAACCTCATTTTTGACGCTTGGTATACGGAAAGGCGCAAGAAGCGAGTATGGTAACCGACGGACCAGTGTTAGTGCTCAATCAGAATTACGAACCGATGTCGGTCTGTTCCGTGCGCCGGGCCGTCATTCTTCAGTTGCTGGGGAAGGCGGAGGTGGTGGAAACCTACGACGGCCAGCGGGTGCACGCCATCAACTTTTCCCTCCCGCGGCCGTCGGTGGTGCGGCTGAGCTGGTATATCAATGTGCCGTACAAGCGTATCCTGCTGACCCGCAAAAACATCATCCGCCGGGACGGCCACGTCTGCCAGTACTGCGGCGACGCCAAAGGAACCATGACCGTGGATCATGTTATCCCCAAAAGGCTGGGCGGATCCGACACTTGGGAAAACCTGGTTTGTGCCTGCGCCCGCTGCAACAACAAGAAAGGGGACCGCTCTCCCGAAGAGGCGGGCATGAGATTGGCTCGGACTCCCCGGCGGCCGAATCAGGTAACCTTCATCCAGCGGTTCATCGGCGTTTCCGACGACCGATGGAAGCCGTATCTCTTTCTGGCATAACGAGGTGAACATGGAAACGATCTTGTCCGGCATGCAACCGACCGGTCATTTGCATTTGGGAAACTACGAGGGAGCGCTCAAAAACTGGGTCACCCTTCAGGATACCTACGAAATGTACCTGTGCATCGTCGACTGGCATTCCCTGACCGAGGAAGTCGAAAACACGGCCGTGCTGGCCGATCGGGTCTTCCAGATGGCCGTCGATTTTCTGGCCGGCGGAATCGATCCCCAAAAGGCCGCCGTTTTCATCCAGTCGGATGTCAAGGAGCATGCCGAACTGCATTTGTTGCTGTCGATGCTGGTGACCGTTCCGACACTGACCCGCCTGCCCACCTACATCGAAAAACGGGAGGAAAAGGGACTGGACACCTATGGATTCCTCGGCTATCCGGTGCTCCAGGCGGCCGATATTCTGGTCTACAATGCGCACAAGGTGCCGGTCGGGCGCGACCAGGAAAAACATATCTGGCTGGCGGCGGATCTGGCCAAACGGTTCAACAATCTGTACGGCCCGACGTTCAATGAACCGCAGGTCCTGCTGGCGAAGTTTCCGGCCATTCCGGTGCTCGACGGCCGCAAGATGTCCAAGTCGTTGAATAATCATATTGCCCTGGTTGATGACGAGGAAACCACGGTTAAAAAGCTTCGGACCATGTTCACCGATCCGCAGAAACTGCGGAAAGGGGACCCCGGCCGGCCGGAAATCTGTCCGGTCTATACGCTTCATCAGATCTATACGCCGGATCATGCCGATATCCCCGCGCCCTGCAGAAGCGGCCAGCTCGGTTGCGTGGACTGTAAAATGCGGCTGGCGGTCAACCTGAATCAGGCCCTGGCGCCGATCCGAGAAAAAAGAAAAAAATTAGTTGATAACCGCGGCTACGTATTTGATGTTCTCAGGGATGGGGCCGACCGGGCCCGCCGGAAGACGGCGGAAACGATGGCCAAAGTCAGGGAAAACATGAAATTGATATACCGCTGATGACACCTGCCCCGATCGACTACGCCGTGGACCTGGAGGTATTCCAGGGCCCGATGGACCTGCTGCTGTATCTGATTCGCAAGGACGAGATCGACATTTACGACATACCGATCGCCAAAATCACGGCGCAGTACATGAAGTATGTCGAGATGCTCAAGCTGCTGAATCTCGAAAACGCAGGTGAATATATCCTCATGGCCGCGCCCCTGATCCGGATCAAGGCCCAGATGCTGTTGCCGCACGATCCCGGCGACGAGGACGACCTCGATCCCCGCGAAGAGCTGACGCGGGCGTTGCTCGAATACCGGAAATACAAAGAGGCGGCCGAGATTCTGGAAGAGAAACGGGATTTCGAGGGTCGGCTGACGCCGGTCTCGTTTCCGGTCAGCGGTCAGACCCGCAGCGACCTGGTTCTGGCCGGGACAACCCTGTATGACCTGCTGACCGCTTTTCAGAACGTGGTCAGCCGCCTGCCCGACCAGTCGGATTATTTTGTCGCCCATGAGGACATCACCGTCGAGGACCGGGTCAAGGTGATTCTGGCGATTTTGGGCGAACAGGAATTTGCCACCTTCGAGGACCTCTTCGCCGATGTTCGTCTCAAAATCATCGCCATCGTGACCTTCATGGCGATTCTGGAAATGGTTCGCCTGCACCGGATCACCGTCCGGCAGGCGGCTCCCTTTTCCGAGATACGCGTGTACCGTACCGCGCGGCTGTTGATCGCCGATCCGGATGAACCGGTCGGGGAGGAGGC